>JANXRT010000119.1 GCA_025356735.1 Acetobacteraceae bacterium
CTGCGCCGCCTCCACCGCCTCCTGCAGCCTTCCCGCGCGAAACAGCGTGCCCGCCGTGCCGCCAGCCTTGGAAATCGCTTGGCTCATTTGAAAATCCCGTGGGTTAACGGCCAGTGCTTAATGAGCAGCCCGGCCGGCGATCTCGGTCACGAGCTGAAAGCTGGCCGAGACGTCGTCAAGCTGGAAATGCGGTTGCAGATGGATCGAGCAGCCGAACACGCCCGGCTTGCCCTCCTTCTCGGTCACCGTGACACGGCCGCCAACCAGGGGGAAACGCGCCCGGCTATCGGCACTGCCGGTGGTGTTGGCGTTGACGTAGTTGACCAGCCAAGACTGCAGCTGACGCTCGATCTCGCCGGCGGTGCGGAACGACCCTACCATCTCGCGCCCCATGACCTTGAGGTAGTGCGCGAACCGTGAGGCGCAGAGCATCGAGTTGATCTGCGACGACAGCCGCGCGTTGGCATCCGCCGTCCGCGAATTGACGCCGAGATGGCGTGCCGGGGCCTGCAGGCTGCGCACGGCGGCGAACAGCGCCTCGGGTCCGAACGGCAGTGCCGTCAGCGGCATCAGCCCGGCCTCGACCAGCGATTTTTCCTGACCGTCGGTCAGCAGCAGTTCCAGCGCGTGGCGTGACCACACGCCGTCGCGGTCGGTGGTGAACGGCTCCTCGACCAGCCGGTCGACCAGCCCTGCGCCGACCCGGTCGGTCTCGCTGCCGCGCACGTCGGCCGGCCAGGCGTGCTTGGCGAAGGCTCGCGCGACCACGTGCGCGAAGGCAAAACCGGCTGACATCCAGATCCGTTGCGCCGATCCGGGCGCGTATTCGCGGTAGCGAAAGCCGTCGCGTCGGGCCGGCGCGTCCCGCCAGGGTGGCCGCGCCAGCAGCCGCGGCAGCGCCACGCAAAGGAACCGTGTGTCGGCGCGGGCAGCCAATGTGCGCCAGCGCGCGTACGTCGCCTCGCGCAGCGGCGCCGCCAGATCGGCGACCCCGGCCAGCTCCTCGAAGCTATGGACGCCGAGCAGGGTGGGCGAGGCGCCGATCACCATCGGGCAGAACGCCGCGGCGGCAACGCTGGCGAGCGACGCCATCGCACTGACGTCGTCGGTCGGGGCGCCGGGCGCCGGGCGGTGGCGCAGTTCGTGATCGACCACCATCAGGCCGAACGGTTCGCCGCCTGGTGCTCCGAACTCATCCTCGTAGATCTTCTGGAACAGTTGGCTCTGGTCGAATTCCATCGCGCGTTCCAGGTCGCGGCAAATTTCGTTCCAGCTGACGCCGAGCAGCCGCAGCTTCAGCCGCGGCCCGGTCTCGGCACCTCGCACCAGCCATTTTAGTCCGCGCCACCTGCCCTCCAGCCGACGCAGCCGGTCCTCATGCAGAATGGCGTCGAGCTGTTCGGAAACCATCGCATCGATCGCCGCGATGTCGCGGTCCAGCGCATCCCGAAATCCATGCGGATCGTCAGCCAGCCGTCTCGCCAGCTTCGCTCCGAACCAGTCCGCCAAAGCAGGCGCTTCGGCAAGGCCGGAAAAGCCCGCAAGCCTGCCGGCCGGTGCCGAGTTCGCCGAGCCGAAGTACCGGCCCACGAGCACGGCATCCCGCAACACCACCGCAGGCTGCGGGCGGAAGACCATGGTGGCCTCCGCCGACAGATCGCCCGTTGCTACTTGGTCCTCATTCACTCCAGCCCGTCCGGCTCCCCGTTGGGTGGCTTACCCCGCCTTCTGCGGAATCTTGGCCACCATGCGAATCGAGGTCGTCAGCTCCTCCATCTGCAGCCACGGCCGCAGGTGCGCCACCGCGTTGTAGGAGCCAGGCGCGCCTGGGATTTCCTTGACCTCGATCCGGGCTTCACGCAGCGGATACCGTGCCTTCATCTCCTGCCCGGCATTCTCGTTGCCGTTGACGTAGTTGGAGATCCAACGGTTCAGCCAGCGCTCGCAATCGGACGCCTCCATGAAGCTGCCGATCTTGTCGCGCGCCATCACCTTGAGGTAGTGCGCGAACCGGCTGGTCGCCATCAGGTAAGGCAGCCGGGCCGAGATCGCGGCGTTGGCGGTGGCTTCCGGCCGGTCGTACTTCTTCGGCTTCTGCGTCGATTGGGCGCCGAAGAACACCGCATAGTCGGTGTTCTTGTAAAAACACAATGGCAAGAAACCCTGGTTCGACAGCTCGAACTCGCGCCGGTCGCCAATCGCGATCTCGGTCGGGCACTGCACGTCGAGGTCGCCATCCTCGGAGGTGAACACGTGGGTCGGCAGGCCCTCGACCTTGCCGCCGCCCTCGGCGCCGCGGATCGCGGTGCAGAAGCCGTACTGGGCGAAGGCGTTGGTCAGCCGGGCGCCCATGACGTAGGCCGCATTCATCCAGCAATACTCGCCGTGGTCCATCTTCTGGGCGGCGCCGGCTGCGTCGTAGGGCGCCTCCTCGTAGTCGAATTCCTCTACCGGCTTGGTGTTGCCGCCATAGGGCAGACGCGCCAAGGTGCGCGGCATCACCAGGCTGACGAACCGGCTGTCCTCGCTGTCGCGATAGCTGCGCCACTTGGTGTATTCGGCAGTCTCGAAAATCTTCGCAAGGTCGCGCGGCTTGGACAGCTCGGTCCAGTCCTTGAAGCCGAACAACCCGGCACCTGCGGCCGAGATGAACGGCGCGAACGAGGCGGCGGCGACGTTCGACATCAGCCGCAACGTGTCGATGTCGTCGGGATGGTTGCTCCATTCGTAGTCGCCGATC
>JANXRT010000259.1 GCA_025356735.1 Acetobacteraceae bacterium
CTTACGAGCGGAAGCGGAAAAGGACCAAGCGCTGGATGAACTCAAAACCGTGCAGGAGGAGCGCAATCGTTTGAGTGTCAAGATGACCGGCGCACCCCGCTACCTCAGCCAAGCCGTCGATCTGAGTTCAGAGTTTCAGACCGTCTCGATAGAAGGCGACCAGGGCAGGCCTTTCAAGATTGTCGTCGAAGCAACAAATCCGCCTACTTACGATCAGTGGGTGATCACCACGAAGTATTACAGCGATATTGCCAAGTTACTGGTAGCAATGCTTCGAGGGGCTGGGACTCTCGTCGATCTTGGAGCAAATATTGGAACGGTCTGCCTGCCGGTCAGCGCGACCGGCACTCGGACCATTGCTGTTGAGATGCTGCCGAGAAACACCATGAAGTTAATGCTTTCGGCGGCGATCAACCGTCTGCCGCATTTGCGGATCATTCAGGCCGCGGTGACCGATCATGATGGCTGCGTAGCTTATGCCGGAGAAGAAGCTTGGGCGCAGGTATCGGCTGTTAAGACAGCCGCACAGGCTGTCGGCATGCGATTGGACACGATCGTTGACCTCGTGGAACTCGATAGTCCGGGCTTCCTGCGGACGCCGGTTGCGATGAAAATCGACATCGAAGGTCACGAACTGGAGGCACTTCAGGGCGCCACGCGGTTTTGGCAAAATACCGACCGGCGTTTGTGTTCGAAAATATTCAACTCGCTTATGATGCTTCCGGCAAAGCGCATGTAGTCAAAAAACTTGTTGTCGCTCTTGGCTACGAGCTATACTTGGTGCGGGGCAACATCCTTTCGCCGCATCATCCGGACGACCTCCAGATCCATCCCGTGTCAGATATTCTTGCGGTTCCGGCCGAGGCGCGAGCCGCTATCCACGCGATGCTGTCCGATTGGCTGATGCGTCCGCTATCTTCACAAGAACAGCTCGATTGGTTGAAGGAAGTCGTGCAGGAAGGAGGGTTTGGCCGCCATCTCGCAGCACTCATCCCAACACTTATGCGGAGCATGCCAGAAGCCGCGGTGGAACTCGGCCAAATCCTTGGATCGTTGGACGGCCCGCAGGCTGCGTAAGTCGACCTCAATAGCGCCCCGTCCTTCTATGCCTTCCCCAGCAACGCCATCCGAAACCGGTTGCGGGTGAATGCCGGGTCGAGGCTGCGGGGCACCCTCAGGGCGGGGCCTTCCTTGACGCGTAGCAGGATGAAGCACAAGCCGACATCGGCTTCGAGCAGGCGGCGGCCTTCGGCCATGTCGGCTTCGGTGTGGATGGTGTGGACGGTCGAGATGCCGCAGCCGGCGGCGATGCGGTCGAGCTGGACGCCCAGGCCGGTGTGGCTGTCCTGGTTGCCGGTCTCGCCGTAGTGGCCGTTGTCGACGCAGACGATACGCAGGTTGCCGGGATTTAGCACGGCGCAGGTGGCGAGGGTGCCGAGGTTCATCAGCAGCTCGCCGTCGCCGGTGACGGCGAGCACCTTTCGACCAGGTTGAGCCAAGGCGAGGCCGAGGCCCATGCCTAGTGCGGCACCCATGGCGCCGCCGAGGCCATAGACACCGGCGCCGTCGTCGGTCATCGCGGTGAGCTCCTGGGCGGCGCCGGCTAGGCCGCCGATGACCAGGAAATCATGCGGGTTGGGGATCAGGGCGGGCACCGCCTGGCGGCGGTCTAGCGTCGCCTCGGGCAGGTTGGCGTTCTGGATGCGCTTGTGCTGGGCCATCTCGTGTTCCCTCAGAACTTCTTGGCGCCGATCAGGCGCTGGCTGAGCAGGACCGCGACCGCGAGGCCTGACTGGTAGGCCATGGTGATGGCGGCCTTGGCGACGTCGATCACCTCGTTGGGGTGGTCGGCGCGGAGCACGATGACGTTCATCGCCTCCAGCACCTTCTGCGTCGCCTGGCCCATCGGGAACTGCCAGGGATTGCCCTCGCCGAAATCGCCACGCATCGAGATGAACGTCAGCAGCGGAAAGCGGCCGCCGACGGTCAGGCTGAGCATGTTGATGCAGTTGCCGGCACCCGAGGACTGCATCAGCAGCACGGCGCGCGCGCCGCCCAGATCGGCGCCGGCGGCGAGCGCCACGCCTTCCTCCTCGGTGGTGAGCGAGATTGAGTGCACGTCAGGATCGGCGAGCGACCGGTCGATCATGGTCTTGTGGCCGGCGTCGGGGACGTAGGCGAACTGGGTGACGTCGTTGGCCCGCAATAGGTCGTACAGCGCGTCGGGCCAGGTGGCATTGCCGGTGACCTCACCGTGTTCGGACATGTTTTTCCCGCCTGTGATTACCCGGCGAGGATGGCGGGTTGGGGAAGAAGAGGCAATGCGGGGCAACGCCGTAAACAGTAAGACAGCATGGGCTCTGCCCAAACCCGCCAAGGGGCCGTCGCCCCTTGTATCCCCTTCACTTAAGGGATGCGCTCCCGGGCGCTCCCCGGGCGGGGTTTGGGGCAGAGCCCCATGCTTCCTTGCCTACGGCGTCAAACCCGCAGCCGGTCGGGGATTTTCATGCCAAGGCGGGTCGGGATATCCCAGACTTCGTGGATTTCACGAGCCCGGACGAAGCCCGCGCGGAGGTAGGCGGGGAGTGCGCGCGGATGGTCGGCGGTGCAGGTGTTCACTGTCAGCATGCGCGGCGCCATCGCCCAGGCGGTATCGATGGCATGTCGCAGAAACGCGAACCCCATGCCGCACCCGATTGCGTGCGGCAACAGGCCGAAATAACTCAGGTTGACGACAGGCCAAGATGTGCGATCGAGTTCGTAGAAGCCCGCCGGCGCGCCGTCCCGATACAGCACATGGATCGCTACGCGCGGGTCGCGCAGCATTCCCGACA
>JANXRT010000298.1 GCA_025356735.1 Acetobacteraceae bacterium
CCATCATCGGCCTGCTGATCGGCCTGGTAGCGCCGGCCGCGCTACGGCAGCTGGGCGGCGCGCGGGTAAGCGTGGCAAAGCAGTCGATCGAACGGCTGGGAACCGTGCTGGACCTGTATAGCCTTGATACGGGCTCCTATCCGAACACCGAGCAGGGGCTGGCCGCGCTGGTGCAAAGGCCGGCGACCGGCAGGAACTGGAACGGGCCCTATGTCAAGGGCGATACCATTCCCGTCGATCCCTGGAACCGTGCCTACGTCTATCGAAAGCCTTCCGAGCGTCAGGGCCATGATTACGACCTGTGTTCGGGCGGCCCGAACGGGGACGCGAGCCAGAGCGACATGATCTGCAATCCATGAGCTTCCGCCACCTGCGTTGATGCCGAGAACTCCACCTGAAACCGGCATTGGCTACAACGCGACGATCAGGGCGTGAACAGCAGGAACAGCCAGGTCGCGAACAGGATCAGGTGAACGACTCCTGAAAGCAGGCTGGCAACTCCGGTGCCGTAGGTGATGAGCGCCATCACAAAGGAAAGCATCAGCAGGGCAGAGTTGCCCGGAGATACCCCGAGCTCCAGCGGAACGCCCGTCCACAATGCAACGACGGCGACGACGGGGATCGTCAGGCCGATGCTGGCGACGCCCGATCCGAGCGCCAGGTTGATCGAGGTCTGGAGCCGGTCGGCCAACGCCGCGCTTACGGCGGCGAGGGCTTCCGGCAGCAGCACGATCGCGGCAACCGCGACGCCCACCACCGCCTCCGGCGCGCCGACCGCCTGAGCGCCCGCCTGGATGAAGGGCGTGAAGGACTTGGCCAGCAGCACGACCGCCGCCAGCGTGACGATCAGCAGCCCGAGCGAATACACGGCGACGCGGGCGTTCGGGCGAGCGCCATGGCCCACCGGCTCCGCCATCCCGTCGCTGGCCAGCGAGATGAAGTAATCCCGGTGGCGGACGGTCTGGATGAAGGTGAAAGCGACATAAAGCAGCAGACAGGCGATGCTCACAAAGACGAGCTGCGCGTTGCTGTAGTACGGGCCCGGCCTGGCAACAGTGTAGTTCGGCAGGATCAACGTCACCGCCACCATGGGGATCAGCACGACAAGATAGGCTTGCGCGCCCTGCAGGCGGAACTGCTGCTCCCGATGGCGGATCGCCCCGACGACGATGCACAGGCCGGCCACTCCATGCAGCACCAGCATCACCACCGCATGCATGGTGTCCCTGACCAAGGTCGCCTGTGGCTTGTCGCCCAGCAGCACGGACACGATTAGCCCGACCTCGATCACCGTGACCGCGAGCGCCAGGATCACCGCGCCGAACGGTTCGCCGACGCGCGCCGCCACGATTTCGGCATGGTGCACGGCCGCCAGCACCGTCATCATCAGCGCGACCGCTACCACCAACCCCACCCATGGCGACGTCCCGCCATGCAGCCCGATATAGACGGCGAGCCCGGCCGCGGGCACGGCGACGGTCCAGGCCGGTATCCGAAGGTGCGCGGCCGCCAGCGATGTCGGCGCCTCGTTTCCGTTCATTTTTTTCCCAAATATGTTACGATATAAAAACGTAAAGGAAGAGGCGTGGCGGCGATTGCCGGAGTGGCGCCGGCCGGTGCTTCATGTGACCGCCATCCTCGCCGCTTCGGCACGACGCGGATGAAGCCTCATTCGCCGGGCAGGATCTTGAACGGACAGCCGGGTGCCGGCGACGGAGTGCTTCTTCGAGAACTCCTCGTCGAGGTGCAGCGGCTGGGTGTTCATCGTCAGCGTGGTGAACAGCAGGTTGTCGGTCTCGGTCGCCGTGCGCGTCGTCGCGTGCCGGATCACCGCCCCCGGTTCGAGTTCCTCATAGCATAGTCCCAACGGCTTGGTCATGGTGCTCTCCCTGTGATTGATCTTGGGCTTGGGCCAGGATGGAACGGGCGGTCTCGGCGTGGGCACGATCGATATGCTCGCCGGCGAACATCACCGACCCGCTGCCGGTTGCCTGCGCTTGTTCGTAGGCGGCGATCATCGCCCGGTAGCGGGCAAGGTCCTCCGCCGACGGGGCGAAGACGGCGTTGACGACCGCCGCGTTGGACGGATGCAGGATCGTCACCCCGGCCATGCCGAGCCGCCGGTCGGCCGCGGCATGGCGGGCAAGGCGGTCGAGGTCGTGCACCTGCTGCCAGATGCCGCCGATCGGCAGCTTGCCCGCGGCGCGGGCCGCCATCACGACGCGCGATTTGAGATAGAGCGATTCCGTCCCCGCCTCGGTCCACTCGAAACCCATGGCCCGAACCAGGTCGGCGCCCTTGGCGCTGGCGCCGATCAGCGCCGTCACGCGTGGATGCAGCGCGCACTCGAAGGCGAGCTGCAGCGACCGCGGCGTTTCCAGCGCCGGCACGATGGCGACGCTGCCCGGTGCCACGCGGCGGCGGTCCTCGGCCTCGGAGATTAGCGCCGCCGCCAGTGCGACATCCGCCGGCCCGTGCGGCATCGCCAGCACGATGCCTTCCAGGCCCGGTTGCACGACCGCCAGCAGGTCGTCGAAATCGTAGATGTGGGCGCTTTTGTTGACGCGCACGTAAACCCGCTGGCCGGCCGGCGCCGCCGCAGCTTTCCGGCGAGGTCAGCCCAACATAGCCGTTATCGACCATGTCGCGGTAGAACGCCTCCGGAAATTCCTCCTCCGTGTCGCATTTCAGCCAGTACTCCGCGGAGTAGTCGGCACAGATCGCCTCGACCGCGCGGCGGATTTCGATCTGATCCGGTGTGAGCGAAAAATCCATGGCGTCAGTCACCTTTCATTCGTGATCGTCATTTCGGACATCGGTTCCGGCTCCGGCCAGGGCGGGATTGGCGCACCCGGATCGTAGGCTTGGCGGCCGTAAGCCTGGCGGATCACCTCGAACGTCCACCGCAGAAGCTCGTCCAGCCGCGTGAAACTGCCGTCGATGCGCGTGATGTGCCGGCTGGTGTGCAGCAGCGACGATATCTGCATGACGAGCGCATGCCGGGGCGCCTCGCCCGACAGCTCGCCGCGCCGCATCGCCATGTCGATGCCGGCCCCGATGAAGCCTTCCATCGACTGCAGGCTGGCGCGGATGGTTTTTCGCATCGCCGGCGTCAGCAGGTCGGCCTCGGCCACGAACCGGGCCAGCAATCCCCAGTCCTGGCCGCCGGTGCCATCCGGGTTGAACCGGACATAGCGGCGCCAGATCCAGTCGCGGCTACCGACGAATTTTCCCCTGAGGTCGGTCTGTTCGGTCGTCCAGATGGCGCGGAAATCCGCCGTGGTGCCGGCGACGTAGGCGTCCATGACGGCCTCGGCCAGGCACGCCTTGGTCGGGAAGTAGTAGTGGATGTTCGAATGGGTGATGCCGACGTCGCGCGCGATCGCCAGGAAGCTGACGCCCTTGTAGCCGTTGCGGATGAACAGGTCAGTGGCGACCGACACGATGCGGTCGGCGAGCGGGCCGCGGTCGCCGTTCAGGCGTGCACGAGCGGACATGCGCTTTCCGACAGCGGCCGCGCCGCGTCCGCCGCGGCCACCGTGCTGGCGACGGCCAGGTAGTCCCACGGCGCGCGCGATTCCTCCGGCCGCTTGACCCGCATCAGATAGCGGTCGAAGGCCATCTTGCCGTCGGCCCGGATGTGGGCGTCGGTCGCGAACATGTCCGACACGGGTACGGAGCGCAGCGCCGCCATCAAGGGTTTGGCCTGATCGGTGCCGGCGCGCTCGACGGCATGGAGGTATTGCAGCACCGCCGAATACGCCGCGGCATGGGTGTCGTTGGGCATCGACTGACGCTGCGCGAAGTAGCGCTTCGCCCAGGCCCGGCTGGCGTCGTTCTGGTCCCAGTACCAGGCCGAGGCGAATTGCAGGCCCTGGGCAAGCTCGAGCCCTAGGCTGTGGATGTCGCTCAGGAACACGATCGGGGCGACCACCGTCTGGTTGCGCGTCAGCCGGAACTCCGCCGCCTGCTTGAACGAGTTGACGAAGTCGGCGCCGCCGTTCAGCAGCATGACGACCTGTGCGCCCGAAGCCTGCGCGGCCAGCAGGTAGGACGAGAAATCCGATGAGTTGATCGGATGGCGCATGCTGCCCAGAACCTTGCCGCCGCCGGCGGTGATTGCCGCGGTGGCGTCGGCCTCGAGCGACTTGCCGAACGCGTAGTCGGCCGCGATCAGGAAGAACGTGACAGCACCCCGCTTCTGTAGCGCCCGGATCGGCACCACCGTGCTCGACCAGTTGTCCAGCGCCCACAGCACGCTGAGCGGCGTGCAGGCTGAGCCGATCAGGTTGCTGTTGCCGACCGCGGTATAAAGCGCGATCCGATGCATCTCGGTCAGCATCGGCTGCATGCCGAGAGCGATCGCCGAGTTGGCGACGTCGATCACCATCGACACGTTGCCCGGGCCGAACCACTGCCGCACGATGCCAAGGCCGATGTCGGCCTTGTTCTGGTGATCGGCGGTCACGACCTCGACCGACCGGCCCAGAACCTTGCCGCCAACATCGGCAATCGCAAAACGAGCCGCCACCGCCGAGCCCTCGCCCGAGATCGCGGCATACGGACCGGAGAAATCGCCGAGCACTCCGATGCGGAGCGGACCCGATGCCTGGGCCCTGGCGACGCGCGGTGCCAGCGCCGACGC
>JANXRT010000315.1 GCA_025356735.1 Acetobacteraceae bacterium
CCCTCCGGCACCAGTTCGTCGACGATGCCCATGGCGTGCGCCTCGGGCGCGGGCACATGGCGGCCGGTGACGATCAGGTCCAGCGCCGCCTTGGCGCCGATCAGCCGCGGCAGGCGCTGCGTGCCGCCGCCGCCGGGCAGGATGCCGATCAGCACCTCCGGCAAACCCACTTTCGCCGACTCCTTGGCGATCCGGTAGTGGCAGCCAAGCGCGATCTCCAGCCCGCCGCCGAGCGCAAACCCATGGATCGCCGCGATTACCGGCTTCTCGCTGGCATCGAGCTTGTCGAACACCCGCTCACCCAATGGTGCCCGTGGCCGCTTGGCATCGAAGCCACGAATGTCCGCCCCGGCGATGAAGCTGCGCCCGGCACCGATCAGCACGCAGGCGCGAATTGCAGGGTCGGCGTTGGCGGCGGCCACCTGCTCGATGATGCCCTCGGCGACGCCTGGGCCTAATGCATTGACCGGCGGGTAGTTGACGATGATGACACCGATATTGCCGTGTTTTTCCAGCCGGACCACTGTTTCGGTCATGTTTCGCTTCCCCGGTTTTTGGCGAGTGTAGGTTGGTTTTGGAAGCAAGCAAGGTTGGGGCAGAGCCCCATGCTTCGCTAGGTCTCGATCACCAGCACCGCCTGATCCTCGACCACCGGCTGCCCTTCCGCGATCAATATCTCGACCACCGTTCCCGCCACCGTCGCGATGACGGGGATTTCCATCTTCATCGACTCGATGATCGCGACCTGCTGCTCGTCCTCGACCCGGTCGCCGACCGCCGTTTCGATCTTCCACATGTTGCCGGTAATTTCGGATTTTACGGTTACGCGCGCCATGTTCCCCCTGCCTCGCTCGTTCACCCCAGCGTGACGGCTGCCGGCGGATCGGGCAAGCTGGCGAAAACCACGAGGGACCTCCCGCATGCCTTGGCAACCCGAACTCGATGACCTGCGCGAGCGTGAGCGCCTGGTGCTCCAGCTTGGCGGCGCCGACAAGATCAAGCTCCAGCACGACGGCGGACGCCTGACGGTGCGCGAGCGCATCGACGGGCTCGTCGATGGCGGCAGCTTCCACGAGATCGGCGCCATCGCGGGCCGCGCGCGGTACGACGGCGACAACCAGCTGATCGACCTCACGCCGTCCAACTGCGTCATGGGCCGCGCCCATATCGACGGCCGCCCGGTGGTCGTGGTCGGCGACGACTTCACCGTTCGCGGCGGTTCGGCTGATGCCACGATCAAGGAAAAGCCGCTGATGGCCGAGCAGATGGCCGAGCAGCTGCGCCTGCCGATCGTGCGCATCATCGAGGGGTCCGGCGGCGGCGGCTCGGTCAAGACGATCGAGACCACCGGGCGCGCCAACCTGCCGGGCGGCGTGTCGCAGGGTACCACCGCGTTCCACTACACGACCAACAACATGAGTGTGGTGCCGGTGGTCGGCCTGGGCCTCGGCTCGGTCGCGGGGCTGGGTGCCGCGCGGCTGGCGGCCAGCCACTATTCGGTGATGACCAAATCCTCGGCGATGTTCGTGGCCGGGCCGCCTTTGGTGAAGGCGCTCGGCCAGGACCTGACAAAAACGGAGTTGGGCGGCTGGGAAATCCAGACCCGCGCCGGCGCCGTCGATCATGCGACCGACACGGAGCACGAGGCGTTCGAGTGCGCCCGGAGGTTTCTCTCGTACCTGCCATCCTCGGTGCACGAGGTTGCCGAGCGCGGCCCGCGCACCGACGACCCGGAGCGGCGGGAGGAAAAGCTGTTCAGCGTCATTCCGCGCGATATTCGAAAAGTCTACCGCATGCGGCCGATCGTCGAGGCGGTCGTCGACCAGGGCAGTTTCTTCGAAGTTGGCCGCATGTACGGCAGGTCGATCATCACCGGGCTGGCCCGCATCGACGGGCTGCCGGTGGCGGTGCTCGCCTCCGACCCGTATTTCTACGGCGGCGCCTGGACGGCGGAGACCTGCGAGAAGGTCATCCGCCACGTCGATCTGGCCGAAACGTTTCACCTCCCCGTGGTCTACCTGGTCGATTGCCCCGGCTTCCTGATCGGGCTGGAGGCGGAGAAGGCCGCCACCATCCGGCTCGGCGTGCGGGCCATGGCGGCGATCAACCAGACCACGGTGCCATGGTGCTCGATCATCGTGCGCAACGCCTTCGGCGTCGCCGGCGCGGTGCACCAGCCGGCCGGGCGGTTCGCCGTGCGCTACGCCTGGATCACCGCGCGATGGGGGTCGCTGCCGCTGGAGGGCGGCATCGAGGCCGCCTACCGCCAGGACATCGCCGATGCGGACGACCCAGCCGCCAAGCTGACCGAGATCGAGGCGCGCCTGAACAAGCTGCGCAGCCCAATGCGAACCGCCGAAGCCTACTGGGTCGAGGAGATGATCGATCCGCGGGACACCCGAAAGCTGCTGGTCGAATTTTCGTCCCTTGCCGAGAAGCTGCGCAAGCCGGGCCCGACCGGGTTCGGCATGCGGCCGTAGCGGCGCCCTACCGCGCCATTGCGGTGACGGCGCCGCCGGATGCGGTGCGCCCGCCATCCACAACGTACTGCGCACCGGTGATGTTGCTGGCCAGGTCGGAGCACAGGAACAGGACGATGTTGGCGACTTCCTCGGCGGTGCCGTAGCGGCCGAGCGGGATGCTGGCCTCATAGCGCTTGTCGGTGCCCTCGGGATCGTCGGGA
>JANXRT010000345.1 GCA_025356735.1 Acetobacteraceae bacterium
CTCCACGATGCCGGGGTGCCGTGGCGCATCTAATTCGGTGACGTGCCGCAATCGTTGGTTCTGACGCACCAGTTCAAGCATCTGGGCAGCTACCGTCGGTTCGCGCATTGGCACGACGACATCGCCAGGGGCGATCTACCATCCTATACCTTCATCGAGCCGACCTATTTCGGGCCAAATCAAAACGACCAGCGTCCGCCGCATGACATGCTGCGCGGCGACAGGTTGATCGCCGACGCGCATTGCCTCGCCTGAACTGCTCCCGAAGGTTGACCTGTTGCCTCACGTAATCTGCTCCCGACCGGTGTTGGCCGGCGGGAGCGAACATGAGGCGGATCAGCATGACGACACGTGACGAGTTGGTAGGGGCTCTGGCGGGGCGCTACGCCCTGGGCGGCCGGGCGGATCGGGGCCGCATGCTGGACGAGTTCGCGGCGCTGACGGGCCACCACCGCAAGCACGCGATGCGCCTGCTGCGTGCCGGGGTGTCGGGTGGCGCATCCGGCCCGCGCGCGGAGCGCCGGGTGTATGACCAGGCCACGCGCGAGGCGCTGATCGTGGTCTGGGAGGCGTCGGACCGCGTTTGCGGCAAGCGGCTGCGCCCGCTGGTCCCGATCCTGGTTCCGGCGATGGAGCGGCATGGCCATCTCCAGCTGGCGCCGGAGGTGCTGGCGAGTTTGCTGACGATGAGCGCGGCGACCATGGACCGGGCGTTGCGGGAGGCGCGAGGGCACACGGGAGGACGGCCACGCCGCCGCTCGCCTCCCTCGGCCGCGATCCGGCGCAGCGTGGCGGTGCGCACCTTCGACGATTGGAACGACCCGCCTCCCGGGTTCATGGAGGCGGACCTGGTGGCCCATAGCGGGCCGACGTCGAAGGGCAGCTACGTGCAGACGCTGACGCTGACCGACATCGCGACCGGGTGGACGGAGTGCGCGCCGGTGCTGGTGCGCGAGCAGAAGCTGCTGACAGCGGTGCTGAGCGAGATGCGCAAGCTGTTGCCGTTCCCGTTGCTCGGCTTCGACACGGACAACGACAGCGTGTTCATGAACGAGACGGTGCGGGACTACTGCGCGGGAGCCGGGGTGGAGTTCACGCGCTCCCGCCCGTATCGCAAGAACGACCAGGCGTGGGTGGAACAGAAGAACGGCGCCGTGGTCCGGCACACGGTGGGCTACCGGCGCTATGAGGGGCTGGAGGCTGCGGCGGCGCTGGCCGAGCTGTATCGGTCGTTGCGGCTGTTCGTGAACTTCTTCCAGCCCTCGTTCAAGCTGGCTTCCAAGTCGCGCGACGGCGCGAAGGTCACGAAGCGGTATCATGCGCCCGCGACGCCCCACCAGCGTCTGCTGGCGGACCCACGCACGACGGAAGCGACACGCGTCCGGGTGGAGGCGATTTACGCCACGCTGGACCCGGTTGGGCTGCTGCGCCAGATCCGTGCATCGCAACAGGAGTTGGTGACAAACGCCGACCGTCCGGTGGCGGGCGAGACGATGGCCCCGACCGCGCCGACGCTGGAGCAGTTCCTGTCGGGCCTGCGCACGGCGTGGCGGGACGGCGAGGTGCGCCCGACCAGCAAGCCCAAGGAGAAAGCCAAACGCGGCCGGCGCCGCCCGGACCCGTTCGTGGCGGTGACGGCGCAAATGCGCGCGTGGTTCGAGGCCGAGCCTTGGCGGACCGCGCGCGAGTTGTTGGAGCGGCTTCAGGCCGACCAGCCCGGGACCTACCCAGCGCGGCAGCTGCGGACGTTGCAGCGCCGGCTGAAGGACTGGCGGCGGGACAAGGCGCATGAGCTGGTGTTCGGACTTACGGCCGCAGCGGTTGAGCCTGTGCCAAATCCATTGCGCACCGTTACGTAACGGGGGTCGGGACATGACCCAGGATGATGAACCGGCCAGCCAAGGCGCGCTCAGCAATGCGGAACGGCAGGCTCGTTACCGTGCCCGCAGGCTGGCGGCCGACGGATCGCCGGTTGTCCGTTATCGGAAGATGGCTGACCGGCGCTCGCGCCCGCAGCGGTGGCATGATGCCGTGGCCGAACTCCTAGCGCTCCAGGCGGAATACGCCGCGTGGCTGGATGGGATTCCCGCCAGCTTGCAGGGCGGCGCGACGGCCGAGGCATTGCAAGCGGTCGCCGATCTTGATCTGGACGCTCTGGCCGCGGTTGAGCCGCCGCGTGGGTATGGACGTGATTGAGGCGCGCGACGGGCGAACGTCAGGGCCGGTTGGCACCCGACACCGTGATGATGCTATGGGAGCATTCTGGTGAGGCAATCGGGCTGCGGCTCGGGAGCATTCCTGGATGAGGCAATACGGCGCTCACCGTAATCGTCGCGCCACAGCGCCCGTCGCCCTAGCCGCAGCGCCATCGATCGGCATCTCCCGCATTTGCAGGCACG
>JANXRT010000193.1 GCA_025356735.1 Acetobacteraceae bacterium
CCCGCGCGACCTCGACACGCCGCTGCTCGACAGGCCGATCGCGTACCGGGTGGACAGCCTGATTGGGACCTATCAGGTGCCGATCAACCGGCTGTCGCTGCGACCCGAACTCACCCTGTCGCGCTTCGATTTCGACAATGGCACCGTCGCCGGCCAGCCCTACCTGCAGAAATTCCGCAACCGCAACGTGATCACCCCCGGCCTTGTCGTATCGTATGAGCTGGCGCCGCGGCGCAGCATCGTCGTCGTGGCTAGGAACTCGACGGCGAACTACACCAACCGGGTCGTCGACACGCCGAAGCGCGACTATAACAACAGCTCGTTGCTGGCTGGTCTCGACTATGACGGCGGCGGCCTTTGGCGCTACCGGGTTCTGGCCGGGTATGAGGTCCGCACCTTCTCCAGCAATGCGATCAAGACGCTTCAGGCTCCGGTCGTCGAAGCTACGGCGATCTACACGCCGACCGGCCTGACCACGCTGATCGGAACCGTGGCGCGCCGCATCCAGGACTCGGCCGACGAGACCACCGTCGGTTATACCGAAACGGCGATCAACCTGAGCGTCGATCATGAGTATCTGCGCAACGTCCTGCTCCGCGCCCAGGGCGGCGTCTATCTCGACAGCTACAACAAGAATCAGGGCAGCCAAACGCTCTATTCGGCAGGCGTAGGCGCGACCTGGCTGTTGAACCGCAACGTGCGGCTCGCCGCGACCTACGATTTCACCACCCGGCAGTCGGACAGCTCGACCACCGCCAGCCTCGGCGTGGGCGGCGGTACGGGTCAGAGCTTCGTTTTCGGCTCGGGCTTTTCGGAAAGCCGCTATCTGCTGCAACTGGTGCTGGGGCTCTAGAGCGTGATGACCGCAAGTGGAATGACTGAAGGTCTGCACCACGCGAAAAACAAGCTAGACCAGAATGGCTTCATCTACCTGAAGTCATCCTGGCCTAGCCCCGTTCGCCTACTTCCCGCCGCTTACCCATGAGGATGACAGCCATGTTTCCCATCCCGCACTCCCCTGCCAGCCGGACCGCACAACGCCTGCTGCGGACTTTCTGCCTGTGTGCCGCCGCGACGTTGGCCGCCTGCGCGCCAGGGCGCGACCTGGCACCACTTCCCGACTACCAGGCAAAAGGCTACGGCCTGGGAGTCGGCGACCAGGTCCGCATCATCACCTTCGGCGAGGATCAGCTGACCGGCGAGTTCCGCGTCGATGACCAGGGCCGCCTCGCCTTGCCGCTGCTCGGCAACATCAGCGCCGCCGGCCAGACGCCGCAGCAGCTCGCCAGCTCGATCACCGAAGACCTGCGCAAGCGCAAGCTGCTGCGCGATCCGAGCGTGTCGGTCGAGGTCCTCGCCTACCGGCCGATCTTCGTGCTTGGCGAGGTCGCCAAGCCCGGCCAATATCCTTACCAGCCGGGCATGACCGTGCTGACCACGGTTGCCATCGCCGGCGGCTTCACCTACCGAGGCGTGCAGGACTACGCGTCGGTGATCCGCACCACCGGTGGCACCGCGACCGAGGGCGTCGCCACGCCGAGCGCGTTCGTGGCGCCTGGTGATGTCATCAAGGTGTTTGAGCGTCGTTTCTAGAAAGTAAGCATGGGGCTCTGCCCCATACCCCGCCGGGGTAGCGCCCCGGGGCGCCTAACTTAAGTAGAGGGGATACAGGGGGCGACGGCCCCCTGACGGGCTATGGGGCAGAGCGCCATGCTTTCTGGCCTACGGCGTTCGCTGTCACAGCCATGTGACCGCCGTCGACTACACCGAGTGGCCAGCTCGATCGTTACGCTGATATGCGTAAAATCCTGTTCGGCCTTCTGGTTCTGCTCCCGCTCTCGGCGGCCCAGGCCGCGACACCTCCCACCCGATCCCAGCTGGATGCAAGCCGTTGCCAGACCGCGGTCGATACGGTCGAGCGCCACGCGGCGGTGCCTCCCAAATTGCTGTTGGCGATCGCGCGCACGGAAAGCGGCCGGCTGATCGAGAGTGGTCGCGTCGTGGCCTGGCCATGGACCATCAACGTCGCCGGAATCGGCTATTTTTTTGAAACGGTCGAAGCGGCGATCACGGCCGTGGAAACGTTCCAGGCCGCCAACGTGCGCTCGATCGATGTCGGGTGCATGCAGGTCAACCTAATGTATCACCCCGACGCCTTCGCCTCGCTGCGCCAAGCGTTCGATCCGTCGGTGAACGCGACCTACGCGGCGAGGTTCCTGGCCGCCTTGCGTGCCGAGCTGGGAAGCTGGCCGAAGGCGATCGCCGCCTATCACTCGCGCACCCCTGATCTGGCGGCGGCCTATGGGCAGCGCGTCATGCAGGCCTGGCCGCTAGCCGCATCCTACGGTGGGGCAGCAATGCCGACGCGGCGGACGCAGCTCGCCATGATCGATCCCTACCGTATCTACACGCCGGAATTCGCCCGGCAGCTGACGCTCGATGCGGCGGCGCGCGTGACCCGCGACCGCCGTCGGTAGGATGTCGGCTAGCGCCGGCTGCGAGCGGCGTCGAGGCTCCAGGCGCCACCGCCGGCGACGGCGAGATAAAGGAAGATGAAGCAATACAGCACCGCGACGTTGCCGCCGTTGGCGATCGGGTAGAAGCCGTGGGATGCATGGCCCATGAAGTAGGCCACCGCCATCTCGCCCGAAAGGATGAAGGCCACCGGGCGGGTGAACAGGCCGAGCAGCAGCAGAACGGCGCCTACCAGCTCGATGCTGCCGGCCACATCGAGCAAGGGCGTCATCGGAATGGGAAACGGCACCGGAAAGCTGAAGAACTTGACCAGCGGATGCTGCAGGAGAAGCAGCGCGGTGACGATTCGCAGCACGCTCAGGATGCGCGGCCGCCACTCGTCCGCGAAAGTTTCACGCCTCATGCCTGCATGGTCCTCTTGAAGGTGGAGCCGGCTTCCGATAGCCGGCCAATTGACGCGGGCGTCGTCTGCCTGATCAGCTTCCCCGTGGCAAGTACGGGCCGGTCGGCGGCGGCGTCCCATAGGCGCGAAGGAACATGTCCACGACGGCGACAACGGTTTCCTCGGGGTTCGGACGCTCCAGGTCGCGCGGCAGGTTGAGGCTGGCGCGCAGATAGAGGTTACCGCGAACCAGCGCCACGAAGTGCTCTGCCGCTGTCGCGGGATCCGACACATCCAGCCATCCCGAGCGTGCCTGCTCGGCCAGCCACAAGGCCAGCGAGGCTCGCACCCGAACCGGGCCGTTGTCGTAGAAGGCCTGACCAAGCTCGGGAAACCTGGCGCTCTCGGTCATGACGACGCGATGGATCGCCAGCGTATCGGGCTCCAGGAAAAACCGGATCATGCGCTGGCCGAACCGGATAAGGGCAGTGCGTAGATCGTCCGGGCCGGCGATACCCACCATCGGCAGGAAACCCTCAGCGCCGATGGTGCCCTCGATGTTGCTCCGGCAGGCATCGCCAATGATAGTGGCGAAAAGCTGGTCCTTCGAGCTGAAATGCGCATACAGCGTCGCTTTCGAAACGCCGGCGGCGCGGGCCACCGCATCCATGCTGACCGCGCCGTAGCCCTGCGCCATGAACAGCGCCCGCGCTGCGGCAAGCATCTGCGCCCGTTTCGGGGAAACGGCCTCCACCGCCTCGGTCTGTGTCACGCCCATGACAGACGCCATACCCTGCTTACAGTCGGACCGTCAATCAAATTGAACTGAACGGTTTAGTTCATTGACTTTTTGAGGCCAATGGACAAGATCAAGAATCGAGTAGTTCAGTTTACGGGAAGCACGATGAACGCGATGCCTGACAAAGCGCCTCCGGTCGCCGCTTCGGAACAGTCGACTGTTGCGGTGCCAGGCGTTGCCGGCCTAGCGCCGCCGCGCCGATCCCTGGTCAAGCGGCTGCTGCGGCCGATCGCGGGAGTAGCCGTGGTGATTGGATTGGTGGTGACGGGTGCCTGGTGGTTCAACGAGGGCCGCTACATCGAGACCACCGACAACGCCTATGTCCGCGGCGACATCGCCGTGCTCGGCCCCCGCATCGAGGGCGACGTGCTGGCGATCCCCGTCGTCGACAACCAGTCGGTCAAGGCCGGCGATCCGCTGATCGTGCTCGACGACCGCGATTGGAAGGCCAAGCTGGCGCAGGCGGCGGCATCCACCAGCGAGGCCCAGGCCGCGATCCGCACCGCCCAGAGCCAGGTGGTCCAGCAGCGCACGATGATCGCTTCCTCCGACGCCTCGATTGCGCAGGCGCAGGCCGAACTGACCCGCGCATCCAGCGATGCCGTGCGTTCGGAGGCGCTGGTGAAAAGCGGCTGGGCATCGCGCCAGGCGGACGAGACGGTGGTGGCGCTGGCGACCAAGGCGCGCGCTGCGATGGCCGCCGCGCAGGCACAGAAAGCCACCACTGAGCAGGCGCTGGTGGTGGCCCAAGCCCAGGTCGAGCAGACCACCGCGCGCGCCGAGATGGCGTCTGCGGCGCAGACCCTGGCGCAGAACAACCTCGGTTACACGGTGATCCGCGCGCCGTTCGACGGCGTCGTCGGCAACCGCGCGGCGCAGCTCGGCCAGCATGTCTCCACCGGCGCGCAGCTGATCGCGGTCACGCCGCCGGCCGCCAACCTCTATGTCATCGCCAACTTCAAAGAGACGCAGCTGGCCAGGATGCGGCCCGGCATGAAGGTCAGGCTGACGCCCGACATCGACAGCAGCCAGCCGGTCGATGGCCGCGTCGACAGCCTGGCGCCGGCGACCGGGGCGTTGTTCAGCCTGCTGCCGCCGGAGAACG
>JANXRT010000426.1 GCA_025356735.1 Acetobacteraceae bacterium
CGTGCCGGTGATGGTCGGCGACGCAGTGCTGTGCAAGGTGATCAGCGACCGGCTGCTTGACCAGTTCGCGATCTACGTCCAGCCGATCAACTACCCGACGGTGCCGCGCGGCACTGAGCGGCTGCGCATCACGCCCTCGCCGCTGCACTCGGACGACGACATCGAACACCTGGTCGGCGCGCTGTCCACCATCTGGGCGGAACTCAGATTGCGCCATGCCGCTTAAAGGTTCTGGACAAGGTCAGAGGGAGTAAGAGCAATGAACGACAGGAACGCATCGCGCCGCGCCGTGCTTGGAATGGGCGTGGGCGTGGGCGTCGGCGCCGCCGCGATCAGAATGACGGCCTCGCGCGCTCAGGCGCAGGAGAAGATCGCGCAGGCCATGGTGCAGTATCAGAACAATCCGAAGGACGGCCAGCTTTGCTCGGGTTGTGCGAACTGGCAGCCGCCGAATGCCTGCGCGATCGTCGTCGGCAACATCGATCCGAATGGGTGGTGCATTGCCTATGCGCCGAAGGCGCCGCAGTAGAAGCATGGGGCTCCCCCTCCGTGGGCCTTCCAATTGCCGAAGGCGGCAATCGGAACCTTTGCCCACTCCGCCCCTGACCCCATCGGGGTAGCGCCCCGGGACGTCTGACTTAGTAGAGGGGTTCAAAGGGGCGACGGCCCCTTTGCGGGGTTTGGGGCAGAGCCCCATGCTTTCCTGCCTACGGCGTAGGAAGCGGTGCCGGATCGGCGGACAGGCTTCGCAGGTAGGCGATGATCTCCGCACGCTGCTTCGGATCGGACACGCCTGCCAGGGCCATCTTCGTGCCGGGAGCATAGGCGCTCGGCTTCTCCAGCCACTTGTCGAGTTCGGCGTAGGTCCAGGGTCCCTGCTTGGCCTTCAGCGCAGCGGAATAATCGTAGCCCGCCATGTGGGCATGCGGGCCGTTGACCACGTTGTAGAGGTTGGGGCCGATACCCGCCTTGCCGCCCTCATTGAAGCTGTGGCAGGCGACGCAGGCGTATTTCATCGTGTCGGCCTGGCCCTTCTTGGCGTCCGCCGAAACCAGCAGGACGTCGAGCGATGGCGCGGCGTCCGGCTTGGTTGGCGCCGAGCCGGCAACGGGCGTGGCACCGGGAACATTGGCGGTCGCCACCGGGCCGGTGACGTCGGGCTTGGCGGCAACCTCGGCCGCGCCCGGATCGGGCAGCGGCAACGGCGACGGCGACAGGGTGTGCAGATAGTCGATGATGTTGGCTCGGTCCTGCGCGCTACTCAGCCCGGCATAGCCCATCCGTGTGCCCGGAGCGTAGGCGGCGGGCTTGTAGAGCCAGTGGTTCAGCTCCTCCCACGACCAGTCGCCCTTCTTCTCCTTCAGCGCGTTGGAGTAGTTGTAGCCGGGCACCGAGGCGCGCTCGCGGCCGACGACGTTGTACAGGTTGGGACCGATTCCCGCGGCCCCGCCGGCTACGAACACGTGACAGGCCGAGCAGACCTTCTTGGCGATCGCCTCGCCGGCGCCAACATCGGCCTTGACCAGCAACGGCGCCAGCGCCGGAAGTGCCGCGGGTCCCTGGGCCGGGGCGCTGGCGTTCTGCACCGGCGCGGCCGCGATCTTCAGCGGACTTTCCTTCAACGGCTTGACCCGCACCAGCTCGTCGCCGATCAGCCCGGTGACGAAGAAGGCGATCCCGGCGACCAGCGTCGCCGCGAGCACCTTGTTGACTTCCATCGAATCCATGCGGTCTCAATTCCTTGACAGGCACTTTGGCCTTGAATTCATCAAGGCCCCACCCTCAAGGCCGGGGGCCCCCGCCGAGTTCCGGGAAATCCTTCGCCATGCTGACGCCGAACAGCGGCTTGTAGACCCCGATATGGCACGTCGTGCAGTTCACTTTGGGTGCGTCGCCCTGCGCGCCAAGCCGGTTGGCCGGATAATTCACCCGCAGCGGGTTCAGATAGGTGTTGTTGAGGTCCCGCACCATGCGGATGCCGTACCAGGCGTTGACGCGTTGCGGCGAGCTCTGGCTCCAATCGGTGAACGAGCGCGAGTTGTGGCAGTAGCTGCAGTTGACGCCCAGTGAGTTCGACATGTGGATCATCAGCGCATAGGTCCAGTCGGTCTGCTTGATCGACTGGCGGTCGCCGGTCGGCAGCGCGGTCTGCGACACGACGCGGATCTCGTTGGCCTGCTCCAGGAACGGCGTGTACGGGTCGGTCGGCAGCGACGCTATCCCGGCCGGGGTGGAGGGATGGTTCTTGCCGAGCGCCGCCTGCGTCACGCCGCTGGTGGGGTCGCTGCCGTTGCCGTTGAACCAGATGTTGGCCGGCACCGGCTGGCCGCGGTGGCAGGTGTAGCAGGTGACGCCGGTTTCGGCGACGTGGCTGCGCCAGTCGATATTGAGATGCTGCGTCATCTGCAGCATGCGGCGCGACACGACCTTCGTATAAAGCGAATCGTCCGCCATGTTGGCGGTGTTGTGACAGTAGGCGCAGCCCTGGGTCGGCGACACCCAGTTGGTGATCGAGACCATCAGCCGGGTGAACTGGCCAACGCTGATGTCGCCCAGCACCTGGACGTTCTTGTAGACCGCGCCGGCGCGCGGGCCGGCGGTGCCGAGCGACGGCAACGAGATCGGCACCTTGTTGGCGACGTTCAGCGCCGCCAGGGTGCGGGGGTTGTAGACCTGCTCCATCCCGGTGCCGCGGTAGCCGCGCTGCACGCCCTCGATCGGCGGCCGCTCGGTGGTCACGGCGATGATGCCGACGCTGGCGGTCGCCGCCAGCGCCAAGGCCACGGATACGCCGATGCCAAGGTTCACCGCACGCCTCCCGGAAAGTTCTGCGGCAAGGTCAATGGATCGATCACCGGCGGGAACACCACCGGGTAGGTCGGCGCGATGCCGTGCTTGACGCCCCACAGGTACCAGTTGTCGACCACGGTGCCGGTCAGCAGGATGCCGATGCCGCCGGTCAGCGGGCACAGCACGGCGAACCACCAGCCCCATCGGTGCCAGGATTCGAAGGTCGCGTTGAAGCCCATCGTCCAGCGCCAGAAGATCCCCGCACGTTCGGCGGCGGTGCCGCGATCGGTGACCTGCTCCAGCTCGCGTTCGCCGCCGAAGCGCGACACCGACAGGATGGTGGCGCCATGCATCGCGAACAGCAGCGCCGAGCCATACAGGAAGACGATCGAGAGCATGTGGAACGGATTGTAGAACAGGTTGCCGTAGCGGATCGAGAACGCCGCGGTCCAGTCAAGGTGGGGGAAGATGCCGAACGGCACCGCCTCGCCCCAGCTGCCCATCAGGATCGGGCGGATGAAGCCAAGCACCAGATAGAGCCAGATCGCGGCGGCGAAGCACCAGGCGGTATGGGTGCCCATGCCGAGCGCCACGGCCCGGCGATAGGTGCGCACCCACCACAGCAGGATGGAGGTGGTGAGGAAGAACCCGGCGATCAGCCACCAGCCGCCCTGGGCCAGCGGCGGCAACAGGCGCAGGCCCCAGGCCGGCGGCGGCGGCTCCAGCGCCAGCCAGGGCAGTTGCCGCAGGAACTGCACCGGGTCCCAGTTGACCGAGGCCCACATGTTCAGGCCGATGATCTCGAAGGCGATGAAGCCGAAGATCAGCGACAGCGTGCCGAGATAGCCGAGATAGATCGGCCCGACCTGCGCGTCGCCGAACCAGCCGAGCAACCGCGAGAAGCCAAGGCTGCCGGTGCGCGGAGAGCTGCCGCGCGGCAGCACGAACTCCATTTCCAGCGGGCCGCGGACCTGGATCTGGGTGAAGATGTTCTGATATTCGGCCATGTCGCCTTCTCTACGTTCAAGCCCGGGGCGTTCAAGCCCGGACGTTCAAGCCCGGACGTTCAAGCCTGGGCGCTCAAGCCCAAGGCTGTCTCAAGACTCAAGTCCAGATCGGCAGGTTGAGCCACCAGCTCCACCATTCCGGCCAGCCACGGGTCCAGAACGGCCCGCTGATGATGATGCACACGGCACTCCAGAACCCGGCCGACAGGGCAAGGAAAAGGCCAAGCCGGTGAATGCCGAGGGTGCCGATCGAGTAGCCGATCAGATCGCGGAAGAACGCGTTCTCATGCTCCACCGTCTTGACCGTCTCGCCGGCCCGCGGGTTGGCCGCCGACAGGATCAGCGAGGCATGCAGGCCGAGCGCCAGGGTGGTGGTGAAGAAGAACGTCACCGCCAGCATGTGCGCCGGGTTGTAGTGGAAATGCAGGTACTGGTAGCCGGTGTTCGACACCCAATCGAGGTGGCTCATGATGCCGTAGGGAAAGCCGTAGCCCCAGGCGCCCATCAGCACCGGGCGGATCACCTCCAGGCTGAAATAGGCGAAGATCGCGACGCTGAAGGCGAACGGGATGTGCATCCCCATGCCGAGCTTGCGCGCGATCTCGACCTGGCGCAGCGCCCAGGAGCAGAACGCGCCGAGCGCGCAGATGGTGATCAGCTGCCACAGGCCGCCCTGCTGCAGCGGCGCGAAGGTCAGGCCGTAGCTCAGGTCGGGCGGGGCGATGTTGATCCGCCACACGTTCCAGGTCGGGCCTAGTGCGGCGCCCCAAAGGATCAGCAGGGTACCAAGCACGGTGAAGAACATCGTGGTGACGCCGAAGAAGCCGACCCAGAAGGGTCCGACCCAGAAGTCGAACAGGTCGCCGCCGATCAGCGTGCCGCCGCGTACCCGGTATTTGTGCTCGAAGCTAAGCATCGCCATCGTCGTAGCCTCCGTTGAGGCAGCTATTCTTTGTTAAGGCCGGCTTAAATAAGGCCGGATGACCCGGCGGCGGAGATGGGCTGCATCCAGCCAAACCCGCCGCCGCGTCGGAAAAGATTATTTCACCGCTCCGGGCAGTGGTGTCAGCTGTCCCGGCACCGATGCGCGGTGCGGGCCTTCCAGCCAGTTGAACCGGTCGGTGCTGAGCAGGATGAAGTGGATCAGCAGCGCCAGCACGAACAGGAAGACGGAGAGTGCGACAAGCACCCGCCGCGGGTCGAACAGCAACCAGACGCGATACATGTCCGTCCTCCCCTATGCCACGTACGAAATCAATGAGTGGACGATCTGATGGGTATCTCCGAGCCACGACGTCGTGTAGCCGTTCGGGCCCGGCAGCCAGGGACGCCACTGCCAGACGAGGAAGTGGGCGACGATCGCGATCACCGTGAAGATGATGAAGCTAAGCATGAACAGGCCGTGGAACTCCTTGGCCTCCCGTTCGGTCATCCCCGATACCGAACTATCGGTTCTTGCAGTCAGGTCACTCATTACGCGATCCTCCGGATAGCCGCCCTGCGGCCTTTACCGCGCAATTCCCGCGCGGCGGGGAACACCGTGACCATCTGCGTCACGGCACCTTCTGTGCCCTTGGTATCCATTGGGCGAAATCCATCAGTCATGCCGGCTGCCGCAGCAGGCTGGCGGCGACCCGGGCGGCGGTGACGCGGCCCTCGTTGGCCTGGCGCGCATCGCGCTCGACGCGGTCGCGGAAGGTCTTGGCGGCCGAGATGCGCAGCAGGAACGGCTCATCGTCGACGTGACGCTCCAGCAGGGCGCGCGCGTCGTCGTCCCAGGGCGCGACCTCGGCGATGCGCGACGGCGTCGGATCGACCCGGTCCATGTCGGCGGCCAGCGGCAGGATGTGGAACAGCGCGTCGAACAGCGCGTTGCAGAATTCCTGCACGATGTAGGTGGCGCCGGCATAGCCCATGAACGGCGTGCCGGTGGCGCGGCGGATTACCGCACCGGGGAATGAGGCGGGAATATAGACGCAGCGCGTGCCGAACTCGGCCGCGTACATCCGCTCGTTGAACGATCCGTAGAGCACGAAGGGAGGTTTGGTGCGCATCGCCTGGCGAACCGCCGCGTTGTCGGGCTTGGCGCCGGCGGTGCGCGAGAAGGCGAAGGTGCAGGGGATGCCCATCTCGTCTTCAAGGAAGTTGCGCAGGCCGCGCGCATAGGTATCGGTCGCCACCACCGCGAACGAGGCGGTGGCGAAGAAGTCCTGCGTCACGCTGCGCCACAGATCCCAGATCGGCTTGATCGTGGTGTGTTTTTCGATTTCGATGAACGGCTCCGGATCGAGGCCGGTCAGTTCGCCCAGGGCGCGCAGGAAGCTGGTGGTGGCGAACAGCCCAATCGGTGCCTGCAAATACGGACGGTCGAGTTCCTCGCACAGCCCACGGCCGAATTCCCGATACAGGCAGATGTTCACGTCGGCATCCGGCAGGCGCCTGATGTCCTCGACGTGGCTGCCGAGCGGAAAGGTCAGGTTGATCTCGCAGCCGATGCCCTCGGCCAGCCGGCGGATCTCGGCGACGTCGGACGGCATGTTGAAGGTGCCGTAGATGGCGCCGATGATGTTGACCCGCGGCTTGACGCCGGCGGCGCGATCCGGACGCGGCTTCGGCTTGCCCTTCTTTGCCGCACCGAACTCGGTCCACAGCCAGTAGATCGCGCGGTCGGCGGCCTGCCACTGGTCCTCGTCGATGGTGCGCGGGATGAAGCGCAGCAGGTTCGAGCCCTCGGGCGTCACCCCGCCGCCGATCATCTCGGCGATGCTGCCGGTGACGACGACGCCCGGCATGTCCGGGTTCTGGGTCGCGTTGGCGCGGCGCAGCGAGCCCTCGGTGCCGCTCATCGAAAGCTCGTCTTCCGATAGGCCGGTGACCACCACCGGCAATTCGTGCGGCGGCAGCGCATCGGTGTAGTGCAGCACGGCCGTGACCGGCAGGTTCTCACAGCCGACCGGACCGTCGATCACCACGCGCAGGCCACGGATGGCGGTGAAGGCGTAGACCGCGCCCCAGTAGCCCCCCGCGCGATCGTGGTCGAGCACCAGCATGTCCCTAGCTTCCCATCGACTGGGAAGTGGCGGCCTTGGCTTTCGCGTCGCGGCTTTTGCGATAACGCTCGCGGGCTCCCGGCGGGTCGCGCGGTACGCCGACGCTGCCGTAGCCGGCGGCCTCGCCGGTGCCGACCTTGTCGAAGAAGCCGACCATGCGGGCGAATTTTTCACGGCCGCGCACCTGTGCGGCGACGATGCCGGCCAGCGCGCCGGCCCCGGCCGCGCCGAACAGCGGCCGGGCGGACACCATGTTGGTGAAGTACAGCGCCGGTATGCCCAGCTCCTTGGCCGCCTGGACCAGCGGCGTGGTGCCGACGGCGAGATCGGGCCTGACCTCGCGCATGGCGGCGAGATCCTGCTCCAGCGAGGCGCGGTACTGGACGTGGGTGCCGTGCGCCTCAAGCCATTCGCGATCGGCTTCGCTCCACGGCGTGCGCGGGCAGGCGGTGCCGACGTAGGGGACCCGCGCGCCGCCCTCGACCAGGGTGCGCGCGACCAGCAGCTCGGAGCCCTCGTAGCCGGAGATGGTTACGGTCGCCTCTATCTTGTTCGCCTGTTGCGCGGCGGCGATCTGCGGCAGCGCCTGGGCCTTGGCAGCGTCGATCTGCGCGGCGGAGACGCCGGCCGCGGCGCCGATCGCATCGAGCCAGGCGGCGGTGCCTTCGACGCCGACCGGACCGGAGCCGACGATGGGGCGGCCGGCGGCGGCGAATTCACGGATCGAGGCGGTGTAGAACGGGTGCACCGCGGCGGCCACCGCGCAGTCGAGCGCGCCATAGAGGTCGCGCCACTCGCGCGACGGAACGCCCGGGGCGAGCGAAAGGCCCATCGGCGCCAGCAATCCGCCGATGACCATCGGATCGGCGGGGAAAAGCTCGCCGATAAGGGAGACGGTCGGCTGATTTTCGACTTTGTTGCGCGGCCGCGCCACCGGCCCCTGTTCGGCCTCCAACCTTGCATAGCGCAGCATGGCGCCGGCCAGCACGTCCTTGGCCTCGGCGTGGGTCGGCACGCCGAAGCCCGGCACGTCGATGCCGATGATGCGCACGCCGTCGATGCTCTTCGGCAGCAGGTCGAGCGGCACGCCGGACGCCGTCGGCACGCACAGATTGATCACCACCACGCAATCATACAGTTCGGGCCTGGCGGTTTCGAACACCGCGGCGCGGATGTCCTCGAACAGCTGGCCCTTGACCAGCGTTTCCGAGTTGAACGGCACGTAGCCGACGGTGCGGCGGGCGCCGTAGAAATGCGAGGTGAAGGTTAGGCCATAGACGCAGCAGGCCGAGCCCGAAAGGATCGTCGCGGTGCGGCGCATGCGCAGCCCGACGCGCAAGCTGCCGAAGGCCGGGCACATCGATTGCGGCTGGTCGTGCGGGCCGCGCGGATAGTCGGCCAGCAGCCGGTCGAGGCTTTCGCTTTTGCCGGCCGAACGCGCCGCCTCCTGCATCGTCTCGCGGCCGCCATGGCAGCCGGTCGTCTCGCGCGGAAGGATGGCGCCATCCATGCTCACGCGCCCTCGTAGATCACTTCTAGGGATTTGCGATCGAGCACGGTCGCCGCGCACATGTCCTCGATCGTCGCCGGCACCAGGGTGACGCCGCGCCCGACCGCGTCGCCCTTGAACAGGCCGAGCAGGTCCTCGTGCGCCAGCGGGGTTGGGCGGACGGGGGGCGCCTCGGCGACCTGGATCGCCAGGTTCTCGAAGATCGAGGCCCACTGGCCGCCAGGCGTGCCGATGATCTCGTAATTCGCGCTTTTTCGGCGGATGTCGTCGTCCGCGGGGATGGCGGCGAGAACCGGGATGCCGACGGCCTTGGCGAAGGCGTGCGCCTCGCCGGTGCCGTCGTCCTTGTTGATCAGGATACCGGCGACGCCGACGTTGCCGCCGAGCCTGCGAAAATAGTCGACGGCGGAGCAGACGTTGTTGGCGACGTAGAGCGATTGGAGGTCGTTGGAGCCGACGACGATGACCTTCTGGCACATGTCGCGGGCAATGGGCAGACCGAAGCCGCCGCAGACCACGTCACCCAGGAAGTCGAGCAGCACGTAATCGAAGCCCCACTCGTGGAAGCCGAGTTTTTCCAACAGCTCGAAGCCGTGGATGATGCCGCGTCCGCCGCAGCCGCGTCCGACCTCCGGGCCGCCGAGTTCCATTGCGAACACGCCGTCGCGCTTGAAGCAGACGTCGCCGATACGGACCTGCTCGCCGGCGAGCTTTTTCTTCGACGAGGTTTCGATGATGGTCGGGCAGCTGCGTCCGCCGAACAGCAGGGAGGTGGTGTCGCTCTTCGGGTCGCACCCGATCAGCAGCACCTTCTTGCCCTGCTGAGCCATCATGTAGGACAGGTTGGCGAGGGCGAAGCTCTTGCCGCTGCCACCCTTGCCGTAGATCGCGATGATCTGCGTTTCCTTCTTCACCGGCCCGGTGGCGGGCGCATCCGGCTCGATCGAGGCCTCCTGGCGTAACGCCTCGTCGATGCTGGCACGGGTCGCGGCGGCGTTCAGCGACACGTTCATGATGCGGCTCTCCAGTCGAGGATCATCTTCAGGCACGCCGGATCGTCGAAGGCGGTTCGATAGGCGGGCCCGGCGTTGGCGGCAGGCTCGCGATGGGTGATCAGGCCGTCGAGCGACAGTTTTCCACTACCGGCAAGCTGGGACGTCGCGGCCAGGTCCGCTGGCTGCCATTGGGCGGCGACACGCAGCCGCGCCTCGCGCATGAAGGCCGGCGGGAAGGAAAAGCCGAGGCGCTGGCTGTAGAAGCCGGCGAGCACGACCTCGCCGCCGGGCGCCAGCCGGGCGATGAGGTCGTCGAGCAGCCCGGCATCGCCGCTGACATCGTAGATCGAGCGATAGTCGCGACGCGGATCGTTGGCCGGATCGACAACGGGGTAGCCTTCGGCGCCGGTGAACCGCGTCGGATCACGCTCCCACACGGTGGGCGGCGGACCGCCCTCGAGCAGCGCCAGCCGGGCCAGCAGCCGGCCGAGCACGCCGTGGCCGACGATCAGGTCAGGCGGCACGCCGCCTGCGATGGCGTGCCGAGCGGTGGCCGCCAACGCCAGCAGCACGCCGCGCTCGTTCAGGTCGCTGCCGACATCATGGGCGCGTGCGGAAGGCACCACCAGCGTTGCCGCCGCGCCGCCGAACAGACCGCGCACCGGCCCGAAGCAGCTGGCGCCCGGCACGAACACCGTCGATCCGATGCGGGCTTTTGTTGATGTTCCAGCGGCGACGATGCGCCCGACCGACTCGTAGCCGGGAACCAGCGGATAGCCCATGCCGGGAAAGTCGGGCATGCGGCCGGACCACAGCAGGCGCTCGGTGCCGGCGCTGATGCCGCTCCACTCGACATCGACCACGACGTCATCGTCCCGCGGCGCCGACAGCGCCAGGCGGCGGAGTTCGAGCTGCCCGGGCGCGTGGAGAACGACCGCCAGCGTGTCCATTTCGGTGTCCTCCCTGTTATTCGTTAACCCTATTCGGTGTGTCAGCCTAGCCTGACATTTCTGACTGTCAAGTAATGCTTACGTTCAGGACGCCCTGGCGACCAGAACGCTTGCCAGCATCGGCGCGTGGGTCGCCAGATGCCGTGGCGGCCCGAAGCCGGCCTTGGCCATCAAGGTGGAATATTCCGCCCGGCTGCGCGGCCGGCCGGCCCCCATCGCCAGCAGGTAGAAACCGAAATAGGCAGCGCCGACCGGTTCGGCGCCAGGCGTTCCGGCCATCGGCTCGGCCAGCAGCAGCGTGCCGCCGGCCGGCATGGCCTTGCGTGCCGCAAGCAGGATCGCCAGCGCGGCATCGTCGTCGTGGTCGTGCAGGATGCGCACGAGGGAAACGATGTCGGCGCCCAGGGGCAGCGGATCGACGTGGAAATCGCCACCGACGGAGGTGGCCTGGTCCGCCAGCCCGCTCGCCTTGAAATTCCCTCGCGCGCGGTCGGCGACGGCCGGAAGGTCGAACAGGATCAGCCGCAGGCCGGGCGCTTGGCGCGCCGCCTGCACCAGGAAGCTGCCGTCGCCGCCGCCGACATCGAGCAGGCAGCGGTGGCGGCGCAGCGCGTAGGCGCCGAGCACCTCCGCCGCGACCATCGGCTGGGAGGCGGCCATCAGCCGCGTGTAGGGCAGCACATGGTCCGGCGGCAGCGACGCCGGATCGGAGCCGCCGGCATACGGCCAGTATTGCGACAGCGCGGTCTCATCGGCGGTTCCGCGCAGCAGCGCCACCGGATCGCGCAGGTCGCCGTAGAGCAGCCGGTGATGCTCGACCATCGCCAGCAGCCCGGGATTGCCGACCAGCGCCGCCCCCGCCGACCCCAGGCCGAACCGGTCGGCACGATGTGCCACCAGCCGGAGTGCCACGGCGGCGGCGAGCAGCCGGGCCGCCGCGGGCTCGGGCAGTCCGAGATCGGCCGCGAGGTCAGGCAGCGTGCGCGGCCCCTGCGCCAGGCGCTCGAACAGGCGCAGCTCGACGCAGGCGAGCAGGACCTGGGAATAGACGAAGCCGGCGCAGAGATCGAACAGCGCGCGGGCGCGGCGCCGGGCAATCGGCCGGGTCAGCGGAAACGCCAGCGCCCAGCGTCGAAAATCCGGGTCGGCAACCCGCCGGGCGATCCATCCGTGGAGGCGGTCGCGCCAGCCATCGGGGGACCGGGGCCGCAGCGCATCGGGCAGCGCGGCCGACATCGACATCGTTCAGGCGGCGTTGCGGGAAAGATTCTTGGGCAGCAGCCGGTTGGCCTCCAGGCGGGTCAGCGCGCGCAACCCGGCGGCACCGGGGCAAGGCGGGATCGCTGCCGCTGCGGCATCGGCAAGCCTGTCCAGCAATCGCAAGGCGCCCTCGACGCCCAGGCTTGCCACGGCGTTCGGCCGGCCGCGCGCGGCATCCTGGCCGGCTGGCTTGCCGAGCCGGGAAGCATTCGAGAGGCAGTCGCCAATATCGTCGGCGACCTGGTAGGCCTCGCCCAGGCTTTCCCCGAAGTTGCGCCAGGGTTCGCCCTCGACCCCGGCTGCCACGGCACCGGCGAGGGTCGCGGCGGTGAACAGGGCACCGGTCTTGGCGCGATGATAAACGCCGAGGTCGATTTCCGCCTCGCACTCCCACGCTTGGCCGGCGGCGATCCCGAACGGCGTGCCGGTTGCCCGTGCCACGATGCCGATCAGGGCGGCCAGCCGGGCCGGGTGGCGCACGGCACCCGACGCCAGCACCTCGAAGGCGAGCACGATCAGGGCGTCGCCGGCCAGCACCGCCAACGGCGCGCCGAATGCCGCCGGCACCGAGGCACGGCCGCGACGGATCGCGGCGTCATCGAAGCAGGGCAGGTCGTCGTGGATCAGGGAGGCGCAGTGCAGCAGCTCGATCGCGCTGGCGGCGGCATCGGCCAGGGCCGCATCGTCCTCGCCGCAGGCGGCGGCGACCGCTAGGCAAAGCCGCGGCCGCACCCGCGCGCCGCGCGGGAAGACGCCGTGATGCATGGCGGCGGCCAGCCCAGGCGGGCCGGCGGCGGCACCGTCCAACGCGGCGCCGAGAATCCGTTCGATCCGCATCGTGGCATCCATCTTCGTTCCCCCTCGGCCCTGTAGCCTCAACCGTCATGCACGGTTGTCACGGATACTGTCATGTTATATTGACACCAAGGTCAACTCCATCCTGTAGCCGCGCAGCCGGAGCCAGCCGAGCCTTGAAAATCTCCCGCGTCATCGTGGTCGGTTCCGGCATGGGCGGATTGGTCGCCGCACTCGACCTTGCCCGGCAGGGGCTTCGGGTGACCGTGCTGGAGCGCGGCGACAGCCCCGGCGGCAAGCTGCGGCAGGAGAGCCTGAACGGCGTGCGGATCGATGCCGGGCCGACGGTGTTCACCATGCGGCCGGTGTTCGAGGAGATCTTCTCCGACGCCGGCGCCTGCCTGTCGGATCACCTGAAACTGCACAGGATCGAGGTGCTGGCCCGCCATGCCTGGAACGGGCGCGACCGGCTGGACCTGTTCGCCGACAGGGCCCGGTCGGCCGACGCCATCGGCATGCTGGCCGGCGCTGCCGAGGCGCGCGGCTACCTGGCGTTCTGCGCCCAGGCGAGGCAGATCTTCGAGACCCTGGAAAACAGCTTCATCCGTGCCCGGCAACCGACGCCGCTGTCGCTGGTGCGCCATTCGGGGCTGCGCGGCCTCGGCGGGCTGTGGCGGATCTCGCCGTTCGCGTCGATGTGGAAGATCGTCGGAAACCACTTCGCCGATCCGAGGCTGCGCCAGCTGTTCGGCCGCTACGCCACCTATAGCGGCTCCTCGCCGTTCCAGGCGCCGGCCACCCTGATGCTGATCGCCCATGTCGAGCAGGGCGGCGTGTGGCGGGTGGAGGGCGGCATGAAGCAGGTGGCGTCGGCGCTGGCCGGACTCGCCGCATCGCATGGCGTCGTGTTCCGATACGGTGCCGACGTCGCGACGATCGAGGCGCAGGGTGGCCGCGCCGCCGGCGTGCGGCTGGCGACCGGCGAGCGGATCGCGGCCGACGCGGTCGTGGTCAACGCCGACGCGGCGGCGGTGTCGGGTGGAAATTTCGGCCCCGCGGTGCAGCGCGCGGTGGCGCCGGCGGCGGCCGGCGGCCGATCGCTGTCGGCGCTGACCTGGGCGATCGCGGCACCGGCGCACGGATTTCCGCTGGCCCACCACAACGTCTTCTTCGGCGCCGACTATGCCGGCGAATTCGAGGACATCTTTCGAAGCGGGAGGCTGCCGCGCCAGCCGACGGTCTATGTCTGCGCCCAGGACCGCGATGATTCAGCTGTAGCACCGGGCGTGGCCGAGCGGCTGTTCTGCATCGTCAACGCGCCGGCGGCGGGCGACCGGCGGGCCTTCACCGGGGGCGAGCTGGAGCGCTGCGAGCGGGCGGCGTTCGGGCTGCTGCGGCGCTGCGGGCTGGCCGTTGAGCGCCGGCGCCAGAACACCGTTCGCACCGATCCCGTGGAGTACCACCGTCGCTTCCCGGCCACCGGCGGCGCGCTGTACGGCCAGGCGGTGCACGGCGCGATGGCGGCGTTCCGCCGGCCGGGCGCGCGGACCCGGATGCCCGGCCTCTACCTCGCGGGCGGCAGCACCCATCCCGGCGCCGGCCTGCCGATGGCGGCGCTGTCGGGCCGTATGGCGGCGGCCACCCTGATTGAGGACCTGGGGATTGGAGGCCTGACATGCGCCAGATGAACTTCGACCAGGCGGTGCCGAACGACGGCTACGCCTGGTGGTACATCGACGCGCTGAGCGATGACGGGCAACTCGGCATCACGCTGATCGCCTTCATCGGCAGCGTGTTCTCGCCCTATTACCGTCGCGCCCGGCGCCTGTCGCTGGGCGATCCGTTGAACCATTGCGGGCTGAACGTCGCGCTTTACGGCGCGCGCGCCAACCGGTGGGCGCTGACCGAGCGTGGCCGCGCCAGTGTGCGCCGAACCCAGTCCACCTTGGCGATCGGACCCAGCTCGCTGCATTGGGACGGCAGCGCGCTGACCATCGCGATCGACGAGGTCACGGTGCCGCTGCCGTCGCGCCTCCGCGGCACCGTTCGCCTATACCCCCTGGCGGTCGAAAGCCGCGTCATGGCGCTCGACGCCGAGGGCCGCCACCGATGGTCGCCGCTTGCGCCCTGCGCCCGGGTCGAGGTCGCGCTGGAAAGCCCGGCGTTGCGCTTTTCCGGGCCCGGCTACCTCGACACCAACGCCGGCGACGCGCCGCTGGAAGCCGACTTCTCGACGTGGCAATGGAGCCGCGCGCCGGTCCGCCGCGGCACCGCGGTGCTGTATGAAGTCATCCGCCGCGACGGCACCAGCCAGCGGCTGGCGCTGCGCTACGACGCGGCCGGCGGCGTTGCCGAGTTCGAGCCGCCCGCCCGTGCCGCATTGCCGCGCACGCTGTGGCGCATGCCGCGCGAGACCCGGTCAGAGTCCGAAACCGCCATTGTGCGGCGCACGTTGGAGGACACGCCATTCTACGCCCGGTCGGTGCTTTCTGCCCGGCTGCATGGCGAGGACGTGACCGCGCTGCATGAAAGCCTGTCGCTCGACCGGTTTCGTTCGACCGCGGTGCAGCTGATGCTGCCGTTCCGCATGCCGCGGGAATTCTCACTCCTTGCCGAGCCGTTCCGCCCTGGCGCGCTCGTCGTCGCGGCGAATGGAGCGCCGTATCGACACCAGCTCGAACACCAGCACGGCAAGCACGATGGCCTGTAGTATCACCCATTCCCACCGCGCCATTCGAACCCCTCCCCTTAACGGATGCGCCCCGGGGCGCACCCCCGGCGGGTTTTGGGCCAGCGCCCCAACCTTCCTGCCGACTGCCACCGCCGCGCCAGATCACCAACATGCGCCAGCAAAGAACCGAGCAGGGCAGCGGCGATCCAAACCCAAGGTTCACCGGTCAGCGCCAGGCGCAAGGCCAGCAGCAGACAGCAGCCGGATGCGAGGTTGACCAGGAAGTCGCCAGGCGCCACGCCTCGGCCGGTCGCCCGGTGCAACGCCACGAGGGCGACGGCCTCCAGCACCGTGAGTACCAGGATGGCGTCGATGATATGCCCGGAGGCGAACAGCGTGCTCATCGGTCGATGACGCCGCGGCGGACGCGGTGCAGCGCCAGGGCCACGGCGATGGCGACGACCGGGATGCTGACCGCCATCGCGATGTCCGGCACGACGGCGACGCCGGCGGCGTGCAGGCCCTCGGCGGCGTGGCCGACCAGGCCGACGATGTAGTAGGTGACGGCGGCGATCGACAGCCCCTCGACGGTCGATTGCAGGCGCAGCTGCAGGCTGGCGCGGCGGTTCATCGAGGCGAGCAGCGACTGGTTCTGGCGCTCGCGGCTGACATCGACGCGGGTCGAGAGCAGCTGGGTCGCCTGTGCGACGCGTTGCGACAGCGACTCCTGGCGGCCGGCGACCGACCGGCAGGTGTTCATCGCCGGGGCCAGCCGGCGTTCGGTGAACTCCCGGAATGTCTGCATGCCCTGGCTGCGGTCCTCACGCAATTCGGCGATGCGGCCCTGCACGAGCTCGTAGTAGGCGCCAGCGGCGCTGAACCGGTAGAGGCTGGCCGAATGGCGGCTTTCGATTTCGGCCTGCAGCCGGGTCAGGCGTTCCAGCAGCACCGGCTCGTCGGGTTCGCCGGCGCTGATCAATGCCGTGGTGACGGCGGCGAGCTCGCGCTCGCGCTCGCCGAGGAAGGGTGCGAGGTCGCGGGCCACCGGCAAGGCGAGCAGCGCCATGATGCGGTAGGTGTCGATCTCCAGCAGATGCTGCATCATGCGGCCGGCCTGGAACGGGTTCATGGCGTGGTTGAGGATCAGCAGCCGGCTGTAGCCGTCGGCGTGGATGCGGAAATCGGTGAGCGCGGTGCCGCCGTAGCCGGCGATGCGCGAGCCGACCAGCACGTTGCCGTCGAAGAACTGTGCCGCCATGGCGCGGACGTCGATGCCTTCCTCCTCTTCCGCCGGCAGCAGCGCGGTGTGGGCCGCGACCATGACCTGGCCGGGCAGCGAGGCGATCCACTCGCCCGGCACGGCGGCGATGGCCGGGCGGTCGAACGACTCCTTGTCGGCGCCGCTGACGATGAAGGTGCAGCGGATGAACTCGGTGTGGCCCTCGAAGCGAAGCCGGAACGGCCCGAAATCGGCGCTGTAGTGGCCGGCGCCGGGTTCGGGCGGCTTGACGCCGAACTGCTCGGCGAGTTCGCGGATGGCCCGGATCGCGAGCTCGCGCTGGCCAGGGTCGCACAGCAGCGCCAGGTACGACATCCGCAACGGGGTGACGAGCGGCTCGGGCGGCCGCGAATGGACCTCGTCGTTGAGCTCGATGCGTTGCGGGTGGTTGCGCGGGCGGGTCATTGCCTTGCCGTCTCCGCCATCGCCTCGGCAAGGATCAGCGCCGCGATCTCGTTCGGCTTTTCCTCATGGGCGAGGTGGCCGAGGCCGGGGAGAAGGATGCTGCGCGCGGCCGGCGCCAGGGCGCGGACGCGCAGCGTGTCGGCGGGCGGAATGGTGCGGTCGCGGCGGCCGGCGATGAGCAGCAGCGGCACGCGGAGTCGGGGCAGGTCGGCCATGAGCTGGCGCAGGTCCCAGTTGGCCATCATGCCGAGCGCGCCGGCGACGTGGCCGGGATTGCGCACCAGGAGGCCGTAGAGGGCGACAGCCTCGGGGGTCGGCGTCGATCCGGTGTCGCGCAGCAGCCGTTCCACCGTGCGGTCGGCAGCGGCGCTGGCGGCGAACAGCCGGGGCACCACGGGCAGGCCGGCGAGCAGCTTGGCGACCGGCGAGAACAGCTGGGCCGCCCCGCCCCGCAGCGGCAGCAGCGCGGCGTTGAGCCCGATCAGCAGCCGCGGATGGATGCCGCCGTCGATCGCCAGGCGAAGCAGGATGGCGGCCCCCGCCGAATGCCCGACGGCGATCGCCGGATCGTGGCCGAGGGTTGCGAGCAGCGCCTGGATGCCTTCCGCCATGCCCGCCAGGGACAGCCCGCGGGGCGGAGGCATATCGGAAAAGCCATGGCCGGGCAGGTCGGGCGCGATCACCGTGAAGTGCCGGGCGAGCAGCGGTGCCAGGTCGCGCCATGAGTGCGTGGCGGCGCCGGTGCCGTGCAGCAGCAGCATGGCGGGGCCGGCGCCCATCACCTGGACGTGCCAGCGCATGCCGCCGGCGGTGACGAACCGGCTGTGCTCGCGGTTCGGCCAGCCGCCGCCGTCGCGGTCCCAGTCGAGCCGGCCCTGGCTCACCTGGTGTTGCTCATCGGGGCGCTGCTCATCGGGGCGCCGCGGCGCGAACCGCGCGCGACAGCGCATCGGCGTTGGCGTAGGGCAGCGCCACGTAGCGCGCGCCCATCTCGCCGGCCAGCCGGGCGGCGGCGGGGTTGGGGCGCGGCGAGGTGTCGATCAGCATCGCCGCGATCTTCGCATGACGCACGCGGCCGGCAGCCGACAGCGCGTCTGCCTCCGCCCGGGCGCGTCCGGGCGAGCCGTCGCGGGCTACGTTGGCGCGGCCGTCGGTGAGCAGGGTGAGGATCGCGGTGCGGCCGCCGAACGTGATCGTCTGTGCCAGCGCCATTGCGGCGTCGATGCCGTGGGCGACAGGCGTGCCGCCGCCACCGGGCAGGCCGGCCAGGCAGCGCTTGGCGCGGACCAGCGACTGGGTCGGGGGCAGCAGCAGCTCGGCGCCCTGGCCACGGAAGGCGATCAGCGCGACCTCGTCGCGGCGCACGTAGCAATCGGCCAGCAGCAGCTCGACGGCGCCCTTGGTCTCGGCGAGGCGCGTGAGGGCGGCGGAGCCGGAGGCATCGACCACGAACACGGTGGTGGTGCCGGTGCGCTGCTTGAACAGCTTCACGCGAAAATCGTCACGGCGGATTGCCAGCCGGCCGCCGGGCGCGGTGGCGCGCAGCTTCTGCCAGGGTGCCGCGGCCTTGAGGGTTTCGATGAGGTGCAGCCGGGCGCCCGAGCCGGGCTTGCCGCGCCGGCTGCCGATCGGCCTTCCTTGCCGGGCGGACGGCATCGGCTTGCCGGCGCGCCCCGCCGACCGGCCGCGCATCTTCTCCGGCCCGAAGCTGATCTGCGACAACAGACCAGCCGGGATGGCGGCCTGGACGGCGGCGAGCAGGATATCTGCCAGCGGTATCTCGACGTCTTCAGGCGCGTCATCCGACGTCGTTTCATTCGGATCGGATGGGGCTTCGCGCGGCTCCTCCGCTGCTTCTTCTGGGGGCATCGGCTCGCCGGCCAGCATCTGGGTGGCGCGCCGGGCGAACACCAGCCGGCCGGCGATGGCGGCGTCCTCCATCGATATCGAACCACGGCCGTCGAGGGCGCAGGCGGCGCGGGCCACCCGCAAGGCGAGCACCGGCGCGCGGATCGAGGCGATGCCCAGTTGCATCGCCGTACCGCACAGCGCCGCAACGACAGCGTCGTCGGCAACGACCTGGCCCAGCCGGTTCCGGGCCGCGGCGATCCGCCCGGCGTCCGGCGCCGGCTCGTCAAACCCGGTCACGTCGGCAAGGTCGAGATGGAACGCCAGCCGATCGAGCAGCGCGGCGGAGGGCCGTTCGTCTTCCGCCATGCCCTCGTCGAGCGCCACCATGCCGACACCGCCGCGGTCGAGAGCGCCGGTGAGATGAGCGGCAACGAGCGGTGGCAGCCGCTCCGCCATGGCAAGTAGAAGAACCCCGCCATCGGCCTCGGCCAGGATGCCGGGCTGGGTCACGGGACGGCCGGCGCGCAAGGTCGCGGCGAGGTCGAGGCCGCCGAGCAGCCGGTCATCGGCAACGTTCAGCGGCAGCTTTCGAACCGGCATGTCGTCCGCCAGCGCGGCACGCAGCCGGGCCAGCCAGGCATCGCGCGCGGGGCCGGGGCCGGCGCGCAACCAGACGCCGCCGGTGCCGGCCGGATCGACCGCGAACAATTCACACGCGAGTGCCGCATCGGCGCCCGGAGAATTCATGCGCCAAGAATTTCCTCGATCGCGCGCTCGACCCGCGTGGTCGCCACCGCGTCGTCCAGCGGGTTGCGGCGCAGCCGGTGGCGCAACGCCGCCGGCGCCACGCGGCGGATGTGGCGATCGTCGACCACCGAATCGCCGTCGAGTGCCGCCACCGCGCGGGCGGCGCGGATCAGGGTCAGCTCGCCGCGCAGCCCGTCGGTGCCGAGGCGGATACAGAGCCTGGCCGCGCTTTCCAGCGCCGCGTCCGGTGCCCCGACCGTCGGCAGCGCCGCGCGGGCCAGGACGATCTGCCGACGCAGCCTGGCATCGTGCTTCGCCCACTCGGCGGTGAAGCCGGCCGGATCGCGCTCGAAGGCATCGCGGCGGCGCACCACGTCGACCCGGGTGGGGAGGTCCTCGGGGGTGCGGACATCGACGGATAGGCCGAACCGGTCGAGCAGCTGCGGCCGCAACTCGCCTTCTTCGGGGTTGCCGCTGCCGATCAGCACGAACCGCGCCGGGTGGCGGATGCTGAGCCCCTCGCGCTCGACCAGGTTCTCGCCCGACGCCGCAACGTCGAGCAGAAGATCGACGATGTGGTCCTCCAGCAGGTTGGCCTCGTCGATATACAGGAAGCCGCGGTTGGCGCGGGCGAGCAAGCCGGGCTCGAACGCCTTGACGCCGTGGGCCAGCGCCTGCTCGAGGTCGAGCGCGCCGACCACGCGGTCCTCGGTGGCGCCGAGCGGCAGGTCGACCACCGGCACCGGAATGGTCTTCGAGCGCACGGGCTCGAACGGCTGGCGTTCGCGGCAGTCCTGGCACCACCGGCTCGACGCGCCGGGATCGCAGGCATAGGCGCAGCCCTCGATGGCGCGCATCGGCGGCAGCAGCGAGGCGAGTGCCCGCACCGCCGTCGATTTTCCGGTGCCGCGATCGCCGAAGATCAGCACGCCGCCGATGCCGGGATCGATCGCGGCGACGATCAGGCCGAGCTTCATCTCCTCCTGGCCGACGATAGCCGAGAACGGGAACACCGGACGGGTGGCCAGGCTGGCGCGCAGGCCGGTCACGATCCGGATTTCCCGGCGTCAAAACTCAGGCTGGCGGTCGGTTGCACGGCGACACCTCCGGGAAAGCGTCATCGCAGGTTGTCACTCTTTCGCTTGAGTGTCACGTACGCATGACACCGGCTCGGTTGCGACTTCGGTCAGAAGCTTAGTCGCTGTGCAGAAGGCTGGCGCTGTCCAGAAGGCTGGGGCTGTCCAGAAGGTTGGGGCTGTCCAGAAGGCTGGGGCTGTGCAGAAGGTTGGGGCTGTGCAGAAGGCTGGGGCTGTGCAGAAGGCTGGCTTCCGAGCCGGCGCGGTGGCTGCCCTCGAGATCGTAGCGGCCGAGCTTCTCGTACAGGCTCTGGCGGCTCAGGCCGAGCATTTCGGCGGCGGCGGTGCGATTGCCGTCGGACAATTGCAGCGCCGCCTCGATGCAGTGGCGCTCGACGATGCCGACGGTCTCGCGCACCAGCTTGGGCAGCGCGGTCCTGCCGGTCTGCTCGGTGATGAAGCTGAGCGCGCTGCGCAGGCCGACGATGCTGTCGGCCGGGTTCAGCCGCCGACCGACATCGCGGATCATCACGCCGATCAGGGGGGCCTGCGGATCGCCGCCGCGCGCCGCCGAGACTTCGACCAGCGCCTCGGTTCCGAGTTCGCCGTGCAGCGTGGTCGAGAAGCGCCGCACCACGCCGTGGCGCTGCAGATTGGCCAGCAGCACGCTGTGGTCGGCGCCCGGCTGCGACAGCCATCGCCCGAGAGGCGAGCCGAGCACCGCGTTCTCGGCGCCGAGCTGAACCAGGTCGAGAAATCCCTGGTTGGCGCGCCGGACGGTGCCCTCGGCATCGGTCACGACGAAGCCATCCGGCATCCGGCCGATCAGCTCCCCGACCGATGCCGCACCGTCGCCTGCCGGCAGCGCCGCGCCGCCGGGAAGCACCTGGAGCAGGAACATCGGCACGGATCCGGATGTGACGAGCGACGCCCGGACGGTCATCGGCACGCGCTGCGGGCCGAGATGGATCAGGATCGCCGGTGCCCTTCCCTGCTCGCGGACGCGCAGCAGCAGGGCCTGGAACGAATCGCGGTCGCGCGGCGCCAGTTCGCCCAGGAAGTCGCCGCCGCGGCCGATGCCGAGCAGGCGGATGGCGGCCGGGTTGGCGTCGAGCACCCGCAGATCCTCCGCCCGCGCCATCAGCACGGCCTCGCCGGAGACGTCGAACAGCAGCCGGTAGCGGGTCTCGACCTCGCGCAGCTTCCAGTAATCCTGCTCCATCGCCTGCTGCGCCTCGATCAGCCGCGACTGAAGCGCGGCGATGGCGCGCAGGCTGCGGCCGACCGCCATCAGCTCCCCGGTGCCGCCGAGCCGGACGACCGTGTACTCCATCGGCATCTCGAGTCCGGCCGGAAAGCGCTGGTTGACCTCGCGGAAGCCGGCGACGCCGTGCGTTCCGGCATCGTCGATCATGGCGCGCAGCTTGCTTGCGGCTTCGGAGCCGACCGTTTCCGTCCATGGCCGGCCCAGCCAGGCATCGATGCCCTGACCCGCGAGATCGTCGCCAGGCGTCGCCTGCAGAACGACGCCTTGCGGGTCCAGCAGCAGCGTGAGGTCCGGGCGTGGGCGTTGCTTGTCCGACATGGAGATCTCGATTTCATGGATTTCCCGGCAAGGCGGCCGCGAGCGCCCGGCGAGCCGTAGCATGGAAATGGTCTGACATCAGTTTTTTGCGAACAGAAAAACCCACCGCCTGTCCGAAATGTAAGATTTGCCATACAGTCCGGTTCTTTTTTGCGACGCTACCTTACAGCCGCCGTTGCCACGGACGCGCTTGCCGTCTTCGGCGGCTCCGACGGGAATCCTGCCCGCATGCCTAACCTTAAATCATATCTATCATTGACTGTTAGGTGATTTGACGTTAGCCTGGCATGATGGAACCCTTGCACGACGCGCCCGCCGCCCTCTGCTCTGCCGTGCGATGCGTTTGCCGGGGTCATCCTGATCCTGCGTGGGATGCTGCCGCCGCTGGTGGCGGACCGGCCAGCGGAGTGGACATGGCGGGGTCGGGGATGTTGCGCCGGCGGCTGATTTCTTGACGGCTGCGGCGGGTAACGCATCGAATTTTGGACCAGCGTCAGAATATGAGGATAGTTCGCGAGAAAAGCGTGTCGAGACGACGATGAGATTTTAT
>JANXRT010000489.1 GCA_025356735.1 Acetobacteraceae bacterium
GAATCCTATGCCGAGGCGATGGAACTCAATGTCTGGACTGGCACCGAGCTGAAGCAGGGCACCTTCGACGAGGCCGCCGGAAGGTGGGAGGTGTCGTTGCGGCGGCAGGACGGATCGGAATGGCGCTGACGCCGGTCGCGAAGATCAGGTGGCGCGGCCGCAGATGCCGCTCCGATCCGTCCTGCCGCCGCAACGACACCTCCCACCTTCCGGCGGCCTCGTCGAAGGTGCCCTGCTTCAGCTCGGTGCCAGTCCAGACATTGAGTTCCATCGCCTCGGCATAGGATTCGAACCAGTTGGCCAGCTTGTCCTTGGGGATGAACACCGGCGTGTTGGGCGGAAACGGCATGTACGGCAGGTGGTTGATGTGGACCTCGTTATGAAGTGTCAACGAATGGTAGCGCTTGCGCCAGGCGTCGCCGATCCGCTCATGCCGGTCGATGACGAGGGTGTCGATGCCGAGCTGGCCGAGGCAGGCGGCGATGCCGAGGCCGGCCTGGCCGCCGCCGATGACGATCGCGACCGGATCGTGATCCTCATACGCTTGTGCCCGGCGCCGGTGGTCCAGCCAGTTCGGGCCGCCGAACTCGCGTGAGTAGGAAGGCGGCGACGATGAACCGAGACCCGCCGCATCGTCGTTGATCTTGTCGAGCGCCGTCAGCAACACCCAACCCTTGAGCTCGCCGGCGGCGTCGGGAACCAGGCGCAGAACCCCGCTTGCGTGTCCGTAGGTGGTATCGAAGGCGAACAGCGCCTCGATGGTGGCCGTGCCGGCACGCGTGACGAGGCGCGGCGCCACCCGGCCAGGCGCCACACGAAAGTTGCGAGGTGAAACAGCCGGCAGCGTGCGATCCAACGTCGCGACGATCTCGGCGGTGCCGTTCATCGTCTGGATGTGCCAGGTAAACGACACGAGATCGCGCCAATGGCCATCCGGAACGAAAAGCGCCGCTGCCGCGGTGGCGTCACGTTTGGCGAGCGCGGCGTTGAAGGAGTCCAACCAGGCATCAGTAGCGGCTTTGGGATCGATTTTTGCTAAATCCATCACGGCCTTCATCTCCTGGAGCCCCATGCTTGCTCCGCTTAGCGCCCCGTATTCCAGACCTCGTTCTGCGTCGGCAGACGGCCGGCCGGCGTCAGCTTATCGATCAGGTTCGGCAGCACCTGCGCCAGATGGGCAAGCAAAACCTGCTCGCTGACCCCGGCCTGGCGTGCCAGGTCGCTGACGGTCTGCTGGCCCAGCGCCGAATTCAGCTGCGCCGGCTCGATCGGCACGTTCGGGCCTGCCGACACCCAGGAGTTGGCGACATTGCCCTGGCCGGCCTGCTTCAGGCGATCGAGCAGGCCGCCGAGGCCGCTGATCAATCCATGGTCCGGGTTGGCAGTATTCTGTGGCGCCGGTGCCGGAGCCGTGCCACCGCCGCTGAACATCTTGCCGAGCAGCAAGGCGCCAGCCGCGATCATCAAGGGCTTGGCCATGTTGCCGCCCGGGACGGCGTTGCTGAAGGCGTCATCGAACATACCCATTGGTTTTCTCCCCAAAGCGCAGGTGGATGCCTATCTCGGCAGGAATGGATTGTTCGCCCGCTCGTTCCCAATTGTCGAGCCCGGCCCGTGGCCGCAGACGAAGGAGAAGTCATCGCCGAGCGGCAGCAGCTTGGTCGTGATCGCCGCGATCAGCGCCGCGGGATTGCCGTAGGGGAAATCGGTTCGCCCGACCGAGCCCTGGAACAGCACGTCGCCCATCACAATCAGCTTTTCGGCACGGTTTACGAAGACGATGTGCCCCGGCGTATGGCCTGGGCAGTGCAGGATTTCGAAGTCGTGCGGACCGATTTCGACTTGATTGCCCTCAACCAGCCAACGGTCCGGCGTCACGTCGCGCGCATCGGCGATGCCGTATTTGCGGCCCTGCTCGGCCAGGCCATCAAGCAGGAACTTGTCACGAATATCCGGCCCGACGATCGGCGGCCGACCGGGCAGGGCGTCCTGCAACGCGGCCGCACCTCCGGCATGATCCATATGGCCATGCGTCAGCAGGATGCTCTTAACGGATAAGCCGTTTTGCTCGACCGCTGCCAGAATGCGATCGACATCCCCGCCCGGATCGACTACCGCGGCTTCACGGGAAGCCTCGTCCCAAAGCAGCAAACAGTTCTGCTCGAACGGCGTGACGGGAACGATCCCGCCCTTGAGCGCCATCAGTGCATGCGCGGCGATTTGAGGAACGAGGCGCGGTCCGCCGAGCGCACCGTTAGCGCCAGCGTGCTGGTCTCGCGGCCGAGCCGCAGCCGCACATCGGCGCCGGCGCTGCCCGAAGCCCAGACCCGCCGCCACAGTCCGCCTAGATCGGAGATCTCATCCTCGCCGACGGCGATGATGCGGTCGCCGGTGCGCACACCGGCCATTTCCGCCGGCCCGCCATCGGCCAGGCCGCCGACGACGATCTCCTCCTCGCTCTCGGTCACATACATGCCGAGCCACGGCCGCGGCGGCCGGTTGACGCGCCCATAAGACAGCAGGTCCGGCAGGATCGGCATCAGGTGGCTGATCGGCACCACCATGTTCATGTCGTGGCGGCGCCCCTGGCCGTCGCCCTGCTGCAGGATCAGCGAGCCGATGCCGACCAGCTTGCCCTCGGCGCTGATCAGCCCGCCACCGCCCCAGAACGGATGCGCGGGGGCGGTGAAGATCGCGTCGTCGAGCGCGTATTCCCAATAGCCGGCGAATTCCTGGCGCGCGGCGATGCGGGTCTCGATAGCGTGGCGACGCCCGCCGCCGGCCGCGAACACCACCGCGTCGCCGGCCCGCAACTTGTCGGTGTCGCCGATCTCCATCGCAGGCAGATCGAGTTTTCCCAGCGCCTGCACCAGCCCGAACCCGCTTTCCTGGTCATAAGCCAAGGCGTGGCCCGCCACCGCCCGCCCATCAAAGGAAGTCAGCCAGATGGTCTCGGCCTCGGTCACCAGGTAGCCGATGGTGGCGACCAGCCCGGTGTCGCGGATCACCACGCCGCTGCCGGCGCGTTCCGTGCCAAGGGTATTGGCGGTGAAGGCATCGGCCGGCACGTAGGTCTTGACGTTGACGACGGCGCTCAGCGCGCGTTCCAGGTCGAACGAGTAGTTGGCCGGATCGGGCTGCAGCTTCAGCGGGATTTCCCATTCTTCGTTGGTCATCAATCGCGGTCTTCCGTGTGTGATCGGCCACTCGCCAATATCCAGTCGCCCCCCAGTATATCGGAGTTTTACCTTCCTCCGCCAATGTTGGGCGCTAGCCGGTCGTTCCACCCATCGTGGACAACGAGGTCACACACCGGTTCAGGCGGGGTTCTGCAACAGATAATCCTGATATTTCGCCCGCAGCAGCATCTTCTGCAATTTTCCGGTGGCGCCGTGCGGCAGCGCATCGACCATCACCACGGCATCCGGCAGCCACCACTTCGCGATCTTGCCCTCGTAGATCGACAGCACCGACTCGGCGGTTGGCGTCCGCCCTGCCACTGGCAACACGATCAGCAACGGCCGCTCGTCCCATTTCGCATGGCGCGCCGCAATCACCGCGGCCTCGGCGACGTCGGGGTGAGATATCGCGATGTTCTCCAAGGTGATCGAGCTGATCCACTCGCCGCCGGACTTGATCACGTCCTTCGATCGATCGGTGATCTCCATCATGCCGTCGGGATCGATGGTCGCCACGTCGCCGGTGGCGAACCAGCCATCCGCGTCGGTGGCGCTGCCCGGCTCGTCGCCATAGTAGGCATCGACCA
>JANXRT010000010.1 GCA_025356735.1 Acetobacteraceae bacterium
ATTGTCGCGGCCACGAGCGGAAAGATCGCTCTCGAAGCCGGCCTCCCAACCCTCGGCGCGCTCGGGCCGAAGGTTCGGGTTGCCGACATAGCCTGAGCTGTCTACCCCGTAGCGATCGTATAGCGAGGGTGCGAGGAAGGCGGTGCCGTAGGCAGCCTTCAGCCGGGTCGCGATTTCCGGGATGGCGAACACGCCGCCGGCCCGCCAGGTCGAGGCGCTGTCGTTGTAGACATGGTCCTGCCTTCCCTGCGCGGTGACCGTCAGGCGTTGCAGCAGCGTGGTCCGCAGGCCGAGATAGCCGGCATTGGTATAGCTGAAGGCGTGGGTCGACTGGGCATAGGCAAATCCGCCGAAATCCGCGGCGGTGCGCACCTTGGCCTCGTCGCCGCGGTATTCGTAGCCGAAGGTGAGGTCGGTGGCCGACAGCGCCTCGATCCCGATGAACGGATCGAGATGAAGGGTGTTGTTCCATTGCAGGTCGGTGCGGTAGGCGTGATAGCGGCTGTCGCTGCCGGTCAGGTTGGGATCGAGCGGATTGAGCCGCTCGGTATAATGCCGGTCATTCTGCAGCCGACCGAGAAACAAGCCGGACTCCAGAGCACCATCAAAAAGCTTTGTGGTGCCGCCGACGCGGGCCAGGAATTCTTCCGACCTGCCGGTGGAATTAGCGTTGTCGAACGTCGGAAAGCCGAGCGCGTTGAAGCCGAACGTGGCGCTGCCGGCCCGCAGGAACAACGCCAACCGGGTGCCCTCGATTGGGGTGTAGCCAAGGTTCAGCGTGCCGGTGGCATCGCGGAAACCTTGCGGCACGCCGGAATAGATCGCTTCGCGCTGCGGCGTGTAGTCGAACCCCTCGCGTGAACTCGATGTGCCAGTCGCCGCATAGTCGAACCGGTCCTGCACGCCCGACAGCACCGCCGAGCCAAGCACCTGGGACGGCGCGCCGCCGGCGACATCGGCCTCGACATGCGGGCCGCCTTCGGTGCCGCGGCGCGAGATCAGGTTGATCACGCCGCCCATCGCGCCCGAGCCGTAGACCGACGCCATGGCGCCGCGCACGATCTCGATCCGCTCGATATCCGACAGGCGATCGACGCCAAAGTTGAAGGCGCCGCCGGGATCGGACCCGTCGTTGATCGGCATGCCGTCGCGCAGCACCAGCACCTGGTTGGAGTTGAAGCCGCGCACGAACACGCTGGCATTGCCGCCAAAGCCGCCGGACTGGCTGATGCGCAGGCCAGGCACCTCGGACAATGCCTCGGCGAGCGTGGTGTAGTTGCGTTCCTCGATCGTCTGCCGGTCGATCACGGTGACGCCGGCTGGGATCAGCGAGGTCGAGGTCGGAATGCGGGTGGCAGTGACCACCACATCGGGAATGATTTCACTTGGCGTGTCGGCGGCCCAGGCGGCGACCGGCAAGACGGCATTCAGGCACAGCAAGGCAGTCGTCAAACGGCGCATCGCGCGTCTCCATCTTCGGGTGCTTCACGAAGCACCCAGTTGCAGGGACGATTGCCGCATACGGGTTTTACCCGCCGCTCCGGTGCACCTCGCCCGTCGCACGCGAAAAATCTCGACGCCGGCCGGTCTCCTGGCTCGCGGTGCCGGGATCGCTCCCGCGCCGGACCCGCCTTCTCGCCCGTCAAGGCAATGGCATCTGGGTCAGGCTCACCGCCTACAGTTGCGAGGGCAGCCGCGGACTGCCGACTCCATGCACGATGGCTCCGGTTTCACGCGTTCCCGTTTCAGCCCTTGCGGGCCACCGGCGTCTGCACCCAGAGTAGAAGCAACCGGCCTGGGTGGCAAACACCGAAACGTGAATGCCCCCGCGGAAGACAAGTCCCGAACGGGACAGGGAGGAAGATTGGATCATCTCGACATGGGCGGCACCGCCGGGCAGGCGGCCCTGGTCGGCACGCGGTCGGCCGGCGAGGGCTTGCGGCGCTGGTGGCGGCTGGTGGACCGGTCGGTCGGGATCATTCCGCTGCCGCTGGTCCCGATCATCTTCGCCCTCGCCGCCGGGTTCATCTGGCTTGGCAAGCTGCCCGCCGACCTGACGACGATGATCCCGGTGATCGCGCTCGGCGCCTATGCCTGCGCCGAGATCGGCAGGCGCATTCCCATATTGCGCAACATCGGCGGCTCGGCGATCTTTGCCACCTTCCTGCCCTCCTACCTGGTCTATGCGCACATCCTGCCGGTGCCGGTGATCAAGGCCGTCACCGATTTCACCAAGCAAACCAACTTCCTCTACTTGTTTATCTGCTGCATCATCGTCGGTTCGATCCTGTCGATGCAGCGTGACGTGCTTATCAAGGGCTTCCTCAAGGTCTTCGTGCCACTCGGCGTCGGGTCGATCTGCGCCGGCATCGTCGGCACCACGGTCGGCTGGGCGCTCGGGCTCGGTGCCCGGCACACCTTGTTCTTCATCGTCATCCCGATCATGGGCGGCGGCATCGGCGAGGGCGCGTTGCCGCTGTCGCTCGGCTACGCCTCCATTCTCGGCCAGAAACAAGGCGACATCTTTGCCGAGATCCTGCCCGCGGTGATGCTCGGCGGCCTGACCGCGATTGTTGCCTCCGGTGCCCTCAACTATATCGGGAAACGCTTTCCCCATCTGACCGGCGAGGGCCAGCTGCAGCCGATCGAGCATGGCGACGCGCTCGGCGAATCCTTGATCGCCGAGGAAGAACGCCCATCCGGAAAGCCGATCGACGCGAAAACCGTGGCTGCCGCCGGGCTGACCGCAATCACCCTTTATCTGCTCGGCATGATGGTGCAGGACCTGACCGGTTTTCCCGCGCCGGTGCTGATGCTGTTCGCCGCCGTTGCGCTGAAACTGATGCGCGGCATCTCGGCCCAACTGCGCGAGGGCGCCGGCGTGGTCTATAAATTCTTCTCGCAATGCGTCACCTACCCGCTGCTGTTCGCGATCGGCGTCGCGCTGACCCCATGGGACAAGCTGATCGCGGTGCTGCAGCCGGCCATCCTGATCACCATCGTCGCCACCGTGTTCACCATCATGGGCACGGGCTTCGTGGTTGGGCGTTGGGTCAAGCTGTATCCGATCGAGGCGGCGATTGTGAACGCGTGCCATAGCGGCCAGGGCGGCACCGGCGACGTCGCCATCCTGACCGCCGCCAACCGGATGGAGCTGATGCCGTTCGCCCAGATCGCGACCCGCATCGGCGGCGCCATCACCGTCACCGTCGCGCTGCTGATCCTGGCCCGGCTGTCGTGATCCCGAAAATTGCCTTCGCGCCGGAAGCCAAGGTGCCGCTTGCCGGCATCCGGGTGGTCGATCTTTCCCGGCTGGTCGCCGGCAACATGGTCAGCCTGCAACTCGCCGACCACGGCGCCGAGGTCATCAAGATCGAGGACCCGGAGCGCGGCGATCCGCTGCGTGCCTGGCGCGTCGAGGGTCAGAGCCTGCACTGGAAGGTCTATGCGCGGAACAAGAAAAGCTTGGCGCTGAACCTGCGCGTGCCCGCGGCCAAGCAGGCCCTGCACGATCTGTTGGCAACCACCCACGTGCTGATCGAGAATTTCCGGCCGGGCACCCTCGAAGCCATGGGCTTCGCGCCCGAAACGCTGTGGGCGCGGAATCCGAAGCTGGTGATCGTGCGGATTTCCGGCTTCGGCCAAGATGGCCCCTACCGCGATCGCCCGGGCTTCGGCACGCTGGTCGAGGCGATGTCAGGGTTCGCCGCCAAGAACGGGTTCGCCGACCGTGCGCCGGTGCTGCCGCCACTGGCGCTGGCCGACATGATCGCCGGCCTGTACGGCGCCTACGCCGTGATGATCGCCATCCGGGAAACCGAACGTGGCGGCCCGGGCCAGATCATCGACCTGCCACTGCTTGACCCGATCGTGTCCATACTTGGACCGGACGCTGCGACGTACAAGGTTTCCGGGGAAATCCCCGCCCGCACCGGATCGCGCTCCGCCACCACCTCGCCGCGCAACGCCTTCCCAACCGCCGACGGCCGCTACATCGCCATCTCGGCCTCCATCCAGGCCATGGCCCACCGGCTGTTCCGCGCCATCGGCCGCGCCGACATGATCGACGACCCGCGCTTTCGCACCAACACCGACCGCGTCCAAAACGTCGAGGCGTGCGAGGCTCCCATCGCCGCCTTCATCGCCGAACGTACCCTGGCCGAGGCGATGACTGTGTTCGAGGCCGCCGAGATCACCGCGACGCCAATCTACGAGATCGACCAGCTGCTCGACGATCCGCACGTCCAGGCGCGCGGCGTCATCGTCGAGGCGCCGGACCGCGACGCCGGTTCGGTATTGATGCACAACATCATTCCCCGACTTTCCGGCACTCCGGGCGCTCTGAGGCTGCCGGCACCTGAGCTGGGTGAGCACAACTTCGAAATCCTAAAAAATCTAGGTTATGACGAAGAAGCCATCCAGCAAATTTGTGCTCTGCGTCAAACCCGGCCAAGGGTCTAAACCCTCGACCCATTTACTGGAGCCAAAAATGCCAACGGAACTGCCGAACTGGCGTTCGCTGATGTACGTGCCGGTGAACGTCGAGAAGTTCGTTAACTCAGCGGCAGACCGGGGCGCCGATGCCTACATCCTCGACCTCGAGGATGCTGTCGCACCGGCGCGAAAAGCCGAGGCACGAACCATGATCGCGGCCGCCATCCCGCGCGTGGCGCGCAACGGCGCCGACGTGCTGGTCCGCGTCAATCGTCCCTGGCGGATGCTGGTCGCCGACCTTGAAGCCGCCGTGCTGCCGGGCATCGCCGCGCTTGCGCTGCCAAAGGTCGAAAGCGCCGAGCACATCCACGCCATCGCGGAAATGGTCGATGAACTCGAAATCGAGCGCAGCATCGCGCCGGGAACGATAAAATTCATCGCCATGATCGAAACGGCCAGCGCGTTCTTCCGCATTGAGGCCATCGCGCGCGCGCATCCGCGCGTGGTGGCGACGACGATCGGCGCCGAGGACATCGCCCTGTCACTCGGCATGCTGCCGGAAGCGGAAGGGTTGTTTTACCCGAAACAACAATCGGTCTTCGCGGCGAGGGCAGCCGGCGTGCTGCCGCTGGGCTTCATTGGCACCGTCGCCGACTACAAGGATATCTCCGCTTTTCGCGCGACGATCGAGCGGTCCAAAAAGCTCGGTTTTGCGGGTGCGATGTGCATCCATCCGTCCCAGGTGCCGGTGTTGAACGAGGTCTATGGCGTGTCGGCCGACGAGGTCGCGCGCGCGAAAAAAATGATCGCCGCCTATGACGCGGCGCTGGCAGCAGGCGTGGGAGCCATCGAGTTTGAAGGCAGGATGATCGACATTCCCGTCGTCGAGCGGGCGCGGGATGTGCTCCGGCGAGCCGCGAAACGCGCTACGTGAAATCCGCGGCGCCGCCACGGTGGCAAATGGTTCCGTCGATGAAAATATTGTGCAGCGCACAAAAAACCCTTGCCACTTTCCTGAAAGAGTGGCTTATTGGCTGGGCAGCGTCGCTTCGGCGCGCTGCATTCTTGGACGTTTCCTCCCTAAACTTGGCGGCACTCTAGGGTGCCGCCACTTTTTTCAGCTTGCGAGCAGGAAGTCAACGCCAGCCTCTCCACACACGGTTCTCAGATTGGCTAAGTCGAGCGCCAAGCGACCTGGCGCAGCCGTTCGGCAACATCGGAATAGGCCGCGATGAAATCCATCGCATCCGCCTCGGTCGCGCTCCATGGCAGCGAGACCCGGATCGCCTGCCCGGCCAACTCGCCGGCGCCCATCGCCTTCAGCACGTGGCTGTCCGTCACCTTGCCGGAGGAGCAGGCGGCGCCGGCGCTGACCGAGAAGCCGGCGAGGTCGAGCGCGATTACCTGCGCATCGGCGCGGATGCCCGGCAGCGCCAGGCAGGTGGTGTTGCCCAGCCGTGCCGCTCCGCCGCCGAGCACCAGGGCACCCGCTGCCGCCGCCGCACGCTCAATCCGGTCGCGCAGGATCGCCAAACCGGGAACCAGGGTGAGGGCCTGCACGGCTGCGGCGAATCCCGCTATGGCCGGCAGCGCCGGTGTTCCGCCACGGCGCCCGCGCTCCTGCCCGCCACCGGCGATCAGCGCCGGAAATGCGGTGATCTCAGGCGCCAGGAGCAAGGCCCCGACACCCTTGGGGCCGCCAAGCTTATGTGCGGAAATGGCGAGGCTATGCGCGCCTAGCATCGCCAGATTGACGGCGACGCGCCCCGGTCCCTGCACCGCATCGACATGCAGCAGGGCGCCGGCCTCACGGCACAGGGCGGCGGCCTCGGCGATCGGCTGGAGGGTTCCGGTTTCGTTGTTCGCCAGCATCAGGCAGACCAGCGCCGGGCCACCGCCTTGCGCCAGCCATCGCCGCAACGCCGCAAGGTCGGCAACGCCGTCGCGGTCGACGGCAAGCACCGCGGCACCCGGCGTCGCGGATCGGATGGCGTCATGCTCGGTGGCGCCGACGATCAGCCGCCGGCCCGAACCCAGCCCGTGAATCGCCGCGGCGTCGGCCTCCGAGCCTCCGGAGGTGAAAACGACCTGCCCGCGCGCCGCACCGAAATACCGTGCGATCGTGTCCCGGGCGTTTTCCATCAGCCGGTATGCGGCCCGTCCGGAGCTATGCACCGAGGACGGATTGCCAGTCAGGTCAAGCGCCGCGATGACCGCGTCGCGCGCTTCAGGTCGCAGCACCTCGGCGGCGTTGGCGTCCAGGTAAGGCATCCGCTCGACATTCCGGTTTGCTGTTTTCCGTCGTCGGCATTCGGCCATCCGTTGCCGGCTTGCCTCGTGCACGCTTGCGCGGCCACGTCCATGCCTGCTTCACATTCCCGTCACCCAAGCATTATCTGTTGGGAAACATGAAAGCTATGCGTCAATTCAGTTATGGATATCGGCATTGATCCCCATATAGCCAGTATCGACCGACTTTTCTTCGGGCGTCGGATCCCGCCTTCCGATACGGAATAATCCGATCTCGTAGCGATATCGCCACCTTCTGATTATTTTCTCGGGTTTGGAAGGATTGATGCGCTAGACTTGGCGACGCGGCTGGGAAGTTTGTTCGGGGTTTCTCGTACTCCCACGTCAAAATTTGCGTTATATGACTGCATGCCTGAGTAAAAATCGACAGTGGTTTGGGCCGTACGGGTCTGGCCGGTGGCTGTCGAAAACGAATTTTTCGGATAGTTGAACTCCATGCCTGAGGTGATGTTCGCCGGCCCTGAGGGTCGGCTTGAAGGTCGTTATCACCATTCCAAGCAATCCGGTGCTCCGGTGGCGCTGATGCTTCATCCGCATCCGCTGCATGGCGGATCGATGAACAACCGCATTACCTACGCGATGTATCAGTCGTTCCAGAAGCTGGGCTGCTCGGTGATGCGCTTCAATTTCCGAGGTGTCGGACGTAGCCAGGGCCGCTACGACGGCGGCATCGGCGAGATCGGCGACGCCGCGGCGGCCCTGGACTGGATGCAGGCGGTAAACCCGAACTCCGGTGGGCTTTGGATCGCCGGCTATTCGTTCGGTGCCTTCATCGGCATGCAGCTGCTCATGCGCCGGCCGGAAATTTCCGGCTGGGTCAGTGTCGCACCCCCCGCCAACCACTATGATTTCGGCTTTCTGGCACCCTGCCCGTGCGGCGGCCTGATGGTTCACGGCGACAACGACGAGCTGGTGCCTGAGCCGGCGGTCCGCAAACTGGTCGACAAGCTGAACACGCAGAAGAACGTCACCGTCGATTACCGGATCTTCCCGGGCGCCGACCACGTCTTCGCCGAGCATGCCGATCAGGTCTCCGCGGCGGTGGAGGACCATGTCGGCCGCTCGATCACGCGCCGCGCCATGGCGCTCGCGGCAGATTGATTGTCTGATATAGCCGGCACTTTCGCAGTGCCGGCTATAGACCAGCTATCCAATTCGCCATAGCCGTCACGACGGCGTCTGGCTGTTCCGGAATCAGCGCGTGGCTCGCATCTTCAATGACCTCCACCTGTACTCGGTCGCCAAGCTCATCGCGTAGCTCGTGACGCTTCTGTTCTGGCTTGAACGGATCCATCACCGCCTGAAGGTCCAGGATCGGTGCCCGCCCCGCACCCCACCACTCGGACTGTGCCGTCGCCGCACTCGCCGCCCGCTGGCAGGTCCGGGCCGCCGGATGCCAGCCTTCCAGCCACGCGGCGGGATCGTGTCCCGGTGCGAAAAACAGCTTCTGCAGCAGAAGCAGCCGCTCCGCCCTCGGCGTCGCCGGATCGCCACAGGCGGTGACGCCGGCGCTGAGTTCGGCCGGGATGGATTTGGCCGCGGCGGCGATCAGAACCACGCCGCGCACCAGGGACGGATGGTCCGCCGCCGTCATCCGCGCCACCCAGTTTCCGAATGCATGGCCGCCGACCACCGCGGGTCCGCCGTCGGCATGGCGGATCACCGCCGCCACGTCATCGGCCAGGTCGTGCAGCGTGATCCCGGTCATCGGGCCGGCCGAGCCCAGCGCACCGCGCGGCTGCGGCCGCAGCACCCGGCAGCCCTGCGCCACCAGCCCCGCCGCGACGACGTCGAAGTCCAGCGAGTCACGCCCGGCGGAAGGCAGCAGGACGATTGGCTTGCCATCGCCCTCGTCGATCAGGTCGATCGTCGAGGCCCCATTTTGCAAAAGCATGCGCATGTTCTGTTCCCCGTCTTTCCATGCTAGCTCCTTTCCATGCTAGCTCCGCGGCTTCATTCAGACACGGGCCGTGCCATGCCAAACAGTGATTTCCTTCGCGAGGCCACCGCCCGCGGCTTCCTGCACCAGTGCACCGACCTTTCCGCACTCGACGACGCCATGCTGGCCGGCCCGGTTTCCGCCTACATCGGCTTCGACTGCACCGCCGACAGCCTGCATGTCGGCAGCCTGACGCAGATCATGATCCTGCGCCTGCTGCAGAAGCATGGCCACCGTCCGGTCGTGCTGATGGGCGGCGGCACCACGCGCATCGGCGATCCGTCCGGCAAGGACGAGAGCCGCAAGATGCTGACCGACGAGGCGATCACGGCCAACATGGCCGGCATCCGCCGGTGTTTTTCCCCGTATCTTCATTTTGGCGAGGATAGCAATGGCGCCAGGCTCGCCAACAATGCCGACTGGCTCGACACGCTCGGCTACATCCCGCTGCTGCGCGAGATCGGGGCCCATTTCACCATCAACCGCATGTTGACGATGGACAGCGTGCGGTTGCGGCTTGACCGCGAGCAGCCGCTGACCTTCCTCGAATTCAACTACATGATCCTGCAAAGCTATGATTTTCGCGAGTTGTTCCGGCGCCATGGCGTGCGCCTGCAGCTCGGCGGCTCCGACCAATGGGGCAACATCGTCTCCGGCGTCGATCTGGTCCGCCGCATGGAAGGCGCACAGGCGTTCGGACTGACCACGCCGCTGATCACCACCGCGTCAGGCGCCAAGATGGGCAAGTCGGAAGCCGGCGCCGTGTGGCTGACCGCCGACCGGCTCAGCCCTTACGATTTCTGGCAGTTCTGGCGCAACACGGAGGATGCCGATGTCGGACGGTTTTTAAAACTGTTCACCGATCTGCCGTTGGACGAGATCGAAAGACTGGAGTCTTTGGGGGGCGCCGAGATCAACGAGGCCAAGAAGCAGCTGGCACACGCGGCCACCAACCTCGCCCACGGCCTTGAAGCGGCTTTGATTGCCGCCGACACCTCTCGCCAGACGTTTGAACAGGGCCAGGCCGCAGAAAACCTGCCCGGCATCGCCATTTCCGGCGCCGAGCTCGCCGCCGGCATCTCCGCCATCCGGCTGTTCGCGCAGGCGGGACTGGTCGCCAGCAACGGCGAGGCGCGCCGGCTGATCCGTGCCGGCGGCGCGCGGGTCAACGACAGCGCGATCACCGACGAGGCGCTGCTGCTCGGCACCGCGGACCTTCGCCAGGGCGCCATCAAGCTGTCCGCCGGGCGTAAGCAGCATCGGCTGGTGCGGGTGCTCGGCTGATGATTGCGGCTGCCGGGCGCGCGCCGTAGGGTTGTGGGATGGCAGACGATCCGACCTTCGAGCCCGCGCGGTGGCGTCCGGCGCTGTATGTCCTGCTTGGAACGGCGGGGTTTGCCCTGATCGCGTTCCTGGCGCTGCATGCCAGGCTGGCCGAGCCCGATCGGGCGACGGCACCGCCTGTGACGCAGGAGGCGATCGTGGTGCCCGCCAGGCCGATTGCGCCATCGTTCGATGTCGTGCGGATCAGCCCGAACGGCGACACCGTCATGGCCGGCCGCGCGGCGCCGGGCGCCGAGATCATCCTGCGCCAGGGTGACCATGAGATCGGCCGGACCCATGCCGACGACCGCGGCGAGTGGGTTTTCCTGCCTACCGGGCCGCTGGCCGCCGGCGCGCAGGAACTGACATTGCGCCAGCGCATGCCCGACGGGCAGGAGGTCGCCGGCGAAAGCTCGGTCGTGCTGGTGGTGCCCGAACGCTCGCCGGTCGGCCTGGCCGTGGCGCCTGTAGCTCCGGTGGCGGTGCTGTCCAGCAACTCGGCGGCGCCGCGCATGCTGCAGGGCGGCGGCAGGCTGGGGCTGGGCGCCGTCGAGTATGACGAGCAGGGCAGGATGCGCTTTGGCGGCGGCGCGCCGGCCGGCAGCCGCGTCCGTGTGCTGGTCGATGGCGCGACCGTCGGCGAGGCGACGGCGGACGCCACCGGCCACTGGTCGTTGCTGCCCACGCACACGGTCGCCCCTGGCAGCCATTCGCTGCGGTTGCAGCGCCTGGATGCCAAGGGCCAGGTGGCGGAGCGGGTCGAGCTGCCGTTCCAGCGCCAGGCGGCGGGTGCGCCGGTGCTGGATAACGGCCATGTGGTGGTTCAGCCCGGCTACAGCCTGTGGTCGCTGGCGAGGCAGGTCTATGGCGGCGGCACCCGCTACACGCTGATCTACCAGGCCAACAAGGAGCAGATCCACAGCCCCGGCCTGATCTATCCCGGCCAAATTCTGAAGGTCCCCGATAGGCAGCCCTAACTTAAGGATGCAGTCCAGGGCGCGGCCCTGGCGGGGCATGGGGCAGAGCCCCATAGCTTTCTTTCTTATTTGCTACCGGAAACAAGCATGTCGCTAGCCGCCTCGTTTCGCATGGTCCTGTCGCCACCCCACCCGGCCGCGCGCCCGTTCCTAGCCGGTGGCGCCGCGGCGGCGGTGATCGGCCTGGTCGTGTCCAGCTGGCTGACCTGGACTGCGATCGTGTTCCTGCTGTTCTGCCTGTATTTCTTCCGCGACCCCGAGCGGGTGCCGCCGGCGCGCGCCAACGCCGTGCTGGCGCCGGCCGACGGGCGAGTGGTCTCGGTGATGGAGGCGCTGCCGCCCGTCGAACTGGGGCTTGGGCCCGAGTTGCGCTGGCGGGTGGCGACCTTCCTGTCGGTACTCGACGTCCACGTCAACCGCATCCCGGCCAATGGCACGGTCACACGCATCGCCTACCGCCACGGCACCTTCGTCAATGCCAGCCTGGACAAGGCCTCGGCCGACAACGAGCGCAATGCCCTGGCCATTCGCCTGCCCGACGGGCGTGAGCTGGCGGTCGTGCAGATTGCCGGGCTGATCGCCCGGCGCATCCTGTGCGACGTGCGCGAGGGCGACGCGGTGCATGCCGGCGAGCGTTTCGGGATCATCCGGTTCGGCAGCCGCACCGACCTTTATCTGCCGCCGGGTATACGGCCGATCGTTGTCGAAGGTCAGACGATGATCGGCGGCGAGACCGTCTTGGCCGAGCTTGGATGACGCCGCAGGACCACGCCGGCCTGCATTCCCGGTCCTTGCCGCCCAAGACCGGGCGGCGCTTTCGTCGTCTGCGGCCACGCACCCGGCCGCGGTTCAATGGCTGGTCGTTCAACCGCATGCTGCCGAGCATCCTGACGATGCTCGGGCTGTGCGCCGGCCTGACCTCGATCCGGTTCGCGATTGACGCCCGCTTCGGCGAGGCCGCCGCGGCGATCGCGGTCGCCGCCGCGATCGACGGGCTCGACGGCCGGCTGGCGCGGCTGCTCAAGGCAACATCGCGGTTTGGCGCCGAGTTCGACAGCCTGTCGGATTTCCTGTGTTTCGGCGTGGCGCCCGGCTTCGTGCTGTATCTGTGGTCGCTGCATCGCTACGGCGGCTTTGGCTTCGCGCCGTGCCTGCTGTTCGCCGTCTGCATGGCGCTTCGCCTGGCCCGGTTCAACGCCGCCCTTGAGGCGCCGATCGCGTCGCCGCGGCCCTCCTACGTGTACAACTTCTTCACCGGGGTGCCGGCGCCGGCCGGCGCCGGCATTGCCTTGCTGCCGCTGTTCATCGGCCTGGAAGCACGCCAGCAAGGCTGGCAAGGGCTGGCGCGGGTTTCCGAGGCTCCGCTTTTCGCAGGCGTCATGCTGATCGGCACCTCGTTGCTGCTGGTCTCCACGCTGCCGGTGTGGAGTTTCAAGAACTTCAAGATACCTTCGGAATACGTGCTGCCGATGCTGCTCGGAATCGGTCTGTACGCAGCCCTGTTGGTCGCCGATCCGTGGGCGGCGCTGGCCGCGGCGGCGCTGGGCTATGTCGGTATGCTGCCGTTCAGCCGGCGTAGCTTCTTGCGGCTGCGGGAGGCGGCCGAGGGGTTGCGAGAGCCGGAGGAGCAGCATGGGGCTCTGCCCCAAACCCCGCCCCATCTTTAAGCACTGGGGTAGCGCCCCGGAGCGCATCCTTTTTGCTTACGGCGTCTTTCGGCGGGTCAGCACCACGCCAGCCTGTTGCAACCCGGAAATCTCTTCGGCCGAGTAGCCATGCCGCGCCAGCACCTCGGCGCCGTGCTCGCCGAAGCGTGGCGGCGCCGAGCGCGTGCCGCCGGGCGTGCGCGACATCTTTATCGGCGTGCCGAGACCTTTGTAGTCGCCAAGCTCGGTAACCATCTCGCGGTGCGCGGTATGTGGCGCGGTGACGGCTTCGTCGGTCCACAGCACCGGGCCGGCCGGCACGCCGTTGCGGATCAGACGAAGCGAGATCTCGTGGCCATCAAGGTCGGCGAAGGCGGCGCGCAGGGTCGTCGTCAGGGCGGCGCGGTTCTCCTGGCGCGCGGCATTGGAGGAGAAGCGCGGGTCGGCGCCCATCTCCGGATGCCCTATCAGCTCGCAAAGCTTTCGAAACTGCCCGTTATTGCCGCTGGCGATGAAGATCTCGCAGGTCCTCGTCGGATACTTGTCGTACGGCACCAGGTTCGGGTGCGGGTTGCCGGTCGGCACCGGCCGCTTGCCGCTGAGGAAGAAGTTCGGCGCCTGCGGGTGCAGCAGCGACATGCCGCAATCATACAGGGTCATGTCGAGATACTGGCCGAGGCCCGACCGGCTCCGCTCCTGCAGCGCCATCAGGATGCCGACGGCGGAATACAGGCCGGTGCCCATGTCCACCATCGCGGTGCCGAGCCGCATCGGCCCGGTGGTCGGATCGCCGTTGACGCTCATCAGCCCGACCATCGCCTGCAGGATGGCGTCGTAGCCCGGCAGGCCGCCCAGAGGACCGTCGGCGCCGAAGCCCGAGATCCGGCAATGGATCAGGCCCGGGAAGCGCTTCGACAGCACCTCCTCATAGCCCAGCCCCCACTTCTCCATCGAACCCGGCTTGAAATTCTCGATCACCACGTCGGCGCCATCGAGCAGCCGCAGCAGCACGGCTTTGCCCTCTGGCCGGCCGAGATCGAGCGCCAGGGACTGCTTGTTGCGGTTGATGCCGATGAAGTAGCTGGCATCCTGCTCGCCGTTCAGGCCCTCGCTGAACGGCGGTCCCCAGTCGCGCACCTCGT
>JANXRT010000033.1 GCA_025356735.1 Acetobacteraceae bacterium
CCAACCCGCACCCGCGACGATCGTTCCCCGAACCTGAACGCCAGATGAAAATGCGCTGTTTTCATTGGTGATGCAATGCTTTGCGCTTTGCCAGGCTGGCCCAAACAACACACGTATCCCGCCTGTAGGAAATGTGCTCGATTAGCCTCTCTGCCACCAGCAATCATGAGACGTTCCCATGACCTCGACCAAACCCGCCTCCCATCCCGCGGCGGCTGTGCCGGCCAATCCGGCCGTGCGGCCGCAGTGGCTCGCGCTGCACACCGAGGCGGCGCTCGAGCCGGCGCTGCCGATCGTCGATCCGCACCACCATCTGTGGGACCGGCCGGGCTGGCGCTACCTGCTCGACGAGCTGCTGGCCGATACCAACAGCGGCCACAACATCGTCGGCACCGTGTTCGTGCAGTGCCGCGCCTTCCACCGCGATCGCGGGCCGGAGGAGTTGCGCCCGGTCGGCGAGACCGAATTCGTCAACGGCATCGCGGCCATGGTGGCGAGCGGCATCTACGGCCCGTCGCGGATCTGCGCCGGCATCGTCGGCACGGCCGACTTGCGCGCCGGCAAGAGCGTGCGGAGCGTATTGGAGGCGCACATCGTCGCCGGCGGCGGACGTTTTCGCGGCATCCGCCACATCAGCGCCTGGGTCGATGACCCGGAGATCGTCCACCCCAACTACGCGCCACCGCCGGGAATGCTGGGCGATGCCGAATTTCGAAATGGCTTCTCCCAGCTGGCACCACTCGGCCTGTCGTTCGACGCCTGGCTGTACCATCCGCAGATCGACGAGTTGACCGCGCTGGCGCAGGCGTTCCCCGATACCAAGATCGTGCTCGACCATTGCGGCGGGCCGCTGGCGATCGGCGTTCATGCCGGCCAGCGCGATGCGATCTTTCCGAAGTGGCAGGCCTCGATCCGGCTTCTGGCCAAATGCCCGAACGTGCACGTCAAGACCGGCGGGCTGGGCATGCGGATCAACGGCTACGATTTCCATGAGCAGGCCAACCCGCCGGGGTCGGCCGCGCTGGCGGCGGCGTGGAAGCCGTATATCGACACCTGCATCGAGGCGTTCGGCGCCTCGCGCTGCATGTTCGAGAGCAACTTTCCGGTCGACAAGGGCTCCTACAGCTATTCGATCTACTGGAACGCCTGCAAGCGGCTGGCATCGGGCGCCAGCGCCACCGACAAGGCCGATCTGTTCAGCCGGACGGCGGCACGGTTTTACCGGCTGGATCTGCCGGCATAGGGGAAGAAAATGAAAATCGGATTCATCGGCGTCGGCAACATGGGCGGCCCGATGTGCCGCAACATCATCAGGAACTCCAACCACGACGTGCTGGTATTCGACCTCGATCCGGCGGCGCTCAAGCGCTGTACCGATCTGGGTGCCGCCGCGGCCACCTCGGTCGCCGACGTGGCCTTCAAAGCCGACGTGGTGATCACCTCGCTGCCTATGCCGAAGCACGTCGAGGAGGTGGCGGGGCAGATCGCCGAGAGCGCCCGCGCGGGCACGGTGTATATCGACCTCAGCACCAACTCGCCCGCCGTCGCCCGGCGTGTGCACGCGATGCTGGCGGCCAAGGGCATCCCGATGCTGGAGGCGCCGGTCAGCGGCGGCACCCCGCGCGCCGAGGATGGCAGCATCGTTATCATGGTCGGCGGCGACGAGGCGGTCTGCGACGCGCAACGGCCGCTGTTCTCCAGCTTTTCGGGCGAAGTCGTGCATGTCGGCGGCGTCGGCAACGGCTCGATCGCCAAGCTGATCAACAACATGCTGGCTTTCTGCAACATGGCCGCCGCCGCCGAGGCGCTGATGCTGGGCGCACGCTCCGGCATCGACCTCAAGAAGCTCGACCAGGTGATCTCCAACGCCTCCGGCTACTCGTCCGGCTATCGTTCGATGTGCAACAAGGCCTTTGCCGGCGCGTTCGAGCCGACCTTCGCGCTCGACCTCGCCCACAAGGACCTGCGGCTGGCGCTGGAAATGGCCGACGAGCTCGGCATGCCCGGCATGATTGCGCCCCAGGTGATGAGCCTGATGCGGATGGCCCGCGGCATGGGCCTGGGTGGCGCCGACACGGCGGCGATGATCCAGGTGTATGAGAAGGCGCTGGGCACCGAGGTGCGAGCCTGACCGCGCGCGTAAGCTTCCACTGGCATATGCCCGAGAATCTGTTAGTTTGTTCCTAGGTAACACCCAGGAACACTTTGTAATGTCGGCTTCAGCAACCACGAGCGTCAAGCTTGACCCTGAAATTCGTGCCCGCGTGCAGCGTCTGGCCGCTTCACGCCGTCGCTCGGCGCATTGGATTTTGCTGGAGGCGGTCAGGCAGTATGTGGAGCGCGAGGAAACCCTTGAGAGCTTTCGGCGGGGGGCGATTGCTGCCTGGGACGATTATCAATCCACCGGCTTGCACGTGACCGCGGCGGAAGCCGACACCTGGCTAGCTCGTCTGGAGGCGGGTGACGAGGTCGCGCCGCCAGAATGCCACGAGTAGTCTGGACCTCCGCGGCGCTACGAGACCTTGCCCGGCTACATTCATTCCTTGCGCCAAAGAACCCGGACGCCGCTCGCCGGGCGATTGCGATCATTCGACAGGGCGTGAAGTTGCTGAGCGAGCATCCGGAAGTGGGGCGGCCAGCAGAAACCATGCCGCTTGGATTTCGGGAGTGGCCAATCGGTTTCGGCGCGTATGCCTATCTCGCGCTTTACCGCCTCGACGGCTCGAACGTCGTCATTCTGGCCATTCGGCACGGACGCGAACTGGGTTACTGAGGGATTCGCCTTGGCGCTGCAGCCAGTAAGGCATCGAGGTCGAGCCGCCTGGTGAACATCGCAAGCTCTCCGGCACCATTACGCGGCCACTCGGCCTCCGCGCGATCCCGGTACAGTTCCACCCCATTTCCATCCGGATCGCGAAGGTAGAGCGCCTCGCTCACGCCATGGTCGGAGGCGCCATCGAGCGGAACGCCGGCAGCGATCAGGCGTTGCAGCGCATCCGCCAGCTCGGCGCGATCCGGGTAGAGGATCGCCACATGGTAGAGGCCGGTGCTGCCCGGCGGCGGCGCGGTGCCGCCTTGGCTTTCCCACGTGTTGAGGCCGATATGGTGGTGATAGCCGCCGGCGGAAACGAACGCCGCCTGGTTGCCGAGACGCTGGGTAATGCGAAAACCCAGCACCCCGACATAGAAGCCGAGCGCCCGGTCGAGGTCGGCGACTTTCAGATGAACATGGCCGATCCGGGCGCTCGCAGAGATCGGACGTGCCGGCGGAGCCTCCGTCGTGTTCGCCATCCTAAGCCTCCCGCTAATGCTTTAAGCGATGTTGCCGCGGTCACCGTGGCAGCGACGTGGTGCCCATCAGGAACTGATCGACTGATCTGGCGCACTGCCTTCCCTCGCGGATCGCCCACACCACCAGCGACTGGCCACGGCGCATGTCGCCGGCGGCGAACACCTTTTCCGACGAGGTGCGGTAGTCGGCCGTGTTGGCCAGGACGTTGCCGCGTGGATCGAGGTCGACGCCCAGGCTGTGCACGTTGTGCGGGCCGAGAAAGCCCATTGCCAGCAACACGAGATCGGCCTTGATGCGGTGCTCGCTGCCGGGGATTTCCTGCATTCCCATGCGGCCATCGGGACCCTTGCCCCATTCGACGCGGACGCACTCGATCGCCGCGACGCAACCATCAGCGCCGGTCACCTCCTTGGTCAGCACGGCCCAGTCGCGAACCACGCCGCCCTCGTCATGGGCCGGGGCGTGACGGAGTTTGGTCGGCCAGTTGGGCCAAGTCATGCCCTTGTCCTCGTGCTCCGGGGGCTTCGGCATCAGCTCGATCTGAGTGATCGATCTGGCGCCCTGGCGTGCCGCGGTGCCGATGCAGTCCGCACCGGTGTCGCCGCCGCCGATCACCACGACGTGCTTGCCGGCGGCCGAAATCCCGCCATCGGGCGCCGCCTGGTCCTCCGTGTCGCCGGCGCCGCGCTTGTTCTGCTGTGGCAGGTAGTCCATCGCGTAATGCACGCCGGGAAGCTCCCGGCCCGGCACGGTCAGGTCGCGCGGCAGCTCGGCGCCGCCCGACAGCACCACCGCGTCGTATTCGGACTGCAGCTGCGCCAGGGTGATGTCCACTCCGACATTGACCGACACGCGAAAGTTCACGCCTTCGCCGGCCATCTGCTCGACGCGCCGGTCGATCAGGTGCTTTTCCATCTTGAAGTCGGGAATGCCGTAGCGCAGCAGGCCGCCGATGCGGTCGGCCTTCTCGAACAGGGTCACGTTGTGGCCGGCGCGGGCGAGCTGCTGGGCCGCCGCCATCCCGGCCGGGCCGGAGCCGACCACGGCGACATGCTTGCCGGTGTGGTGCGCGGGGCGTTGCGGGACGATCCAGCCCTCCTGCCACCCGCGATCGACGATGGCGCACTCAATCGTCTTGATCGTCACCGGGTTGTCGTCGATGTTCAGCGTGCAGGCGGCTTCGCACGGCGCCGGGCAGATGCGGCCCGTGAACTCCGGAAAATTGTTGGTCGAGTGGAGGTTGTCGAGCGCTACGCGCCACTGGTCCTGATAGACCAGGTTGTTCCAGTCGGGGATCTGGTTGTTGACCGGGCAGCCCGAATGGCAGAACGGAATGCCGCAATCCATGCACCGCGCCGCCTGCTCGCGGACCTGCTCGGTGGCCAGCGGCTTGACGTATTCGTTCCAGTTGCGCACACGCGTTTCGGGTTTCTCGTAGCCGCGGTCCTGACGCCCGATTTCGAGGAAGCCGGTGATCTTTCCCATGTTCTACCTATTCGGCCGCAGCGACGGACAGCGTCTGCTCGGCGCGCAGATCGGTCAGCGCGCGGCGATAATCCTTCGGCGTGATCTTGACGAAGTGGCCGAGCGTAGTTTGCCAGTCATCCAATAATGCCCGGGCACGGGCGCTGCTGGTGAACAGCAGATGGCGCTCGATCAGGATGCGCAGCCGTTCGGCGTCGTATTGCAACGGGTCGCCCATACCGCTGTCGGCGACCGAGACCGAGCGCTGGCGCGGTCGTTCGGCGTCGTCGCCCAAGGAGCCGTTGGCAGCGATCGGCTCCAGATCGACCATGGCCAGGTTGCAAAGCTGGTTGAACCGTCCTTCGGGATCATAGACATAGGCGATGCCGCCCGACATGCCGGCGGCGAAGTTGCGGCCGGTGGCGCCGAGCACGGCAACCACCCCGCCGGTCAGGTATTCGCAGCCATGGTCGCCGGTGCCCTCGACCACCGCGACGGCGCCGGAGTTGCGCACCGCGAAGCGCTCGCCGGCGACGCCCTCAAAATAGGCCTCGCCCGCAACCGCGCCGTAAAGCACCGTGTTGCCAACGATGATGTTCTCGGCCGGATCGAGGCCCGATTGCGGCTGGCGCACCACCACCCGGCCACCGGAGAGGCCTTTGCCGACGTAGTCGTTGCCGTCGCCGGTCAGCTCGAGCGACACGCCGCGCGCCAGGAACGCGCCAAAACTCTGGCCGGCGGTGCCGTTGAAGCGGATCGCAATGGTGTCTTCCGGCAGCCCGGCATGGCCGTATTTGCGCGCGATCTCGCCCGACAGCATGGCGCCGACGGTGCGGTTGACGTTGCGGATGTCGCGCTCCATGCGCACCGGCGTGCCGTTCTCGATCGCATCCTGGGCGGCGGCGATGATGCCGTTATCCATCGCGTCCTCAAGATGATGGTCCTGGCGTTCGCTGTTGTGGGTGGCAATGCCGGGAACGCGGGGGGCGAGATAGAGGATTTTCGACAGATCGACGCCGCTGGCCTTCCAGTGGCCGAGCACGCGGCGCGTGTCCAGCCGCTCGACGGCACCGACCATGTCGACGAAACGTCGGAATCCGAGTTGCGCCATCAGTTCTCGGACTTCCTCGGCGACAAAGAAGAAATAGTTGATGATGTGTTCGGGTTGGCCGGTGAATCTCTTTCGTAGTACCGGGTCCTGGGTCGCGACGCCGACCGGACAGGTGTTCAGGTGGCACTTGCGCATCATGATGCAGCCGGCGGCGATCAGCGGGCCGGTGGCGAAGCCGAATTCCTCGGCACCCAGCAACGCGCCGACGACAACGTCCCGCCCGGTGCGCAGGCCGCCATCGACCTGCACCGCGATCCGCCCGCGCAGGCCGTTGAGCACGAGGGTCTGCTGGGTCTCGGCCAGCCCGATTTCCCAAGGCGACCCGGCATGGGTCAGCGAGGTCAGCGGGCTGGCGCCGGTGCCGCCCTCGAAACCGGAGATCGTCACGTGGTCGGCGCGCGCCTTGGCAACGCCGGCAGCGACGGTGCCGACGCCGACCTCGGAAACCAGTTTCACCGAGATACGGGCACGGGAGTTGGCGTTCTTCAGGTCGTGGATGAGCTGCGCC
>JANXRT010000042.1 GCA_025356735.1 Acetobacteraceae bacterium
TCGTGAGACAGTTCGGTCCCTATCTGCCGTGGGTGTTGGAGACTTGAGAGGATCTGTCCCTAGTACGAGAGGACCGGGATGGACGCACCTCTGGTGAACCGGTTGTCGCGCCAGCGGCACGGCCGGGTAGCTATGTGCGGACAAGATAACCGCTGAAAGCATCTAAGCGGGAAACTTACCTCAAAACCAGGTCTCCCAGGGGTAACACCCGAGAGGGCCGTGGAAGACCACCACGTCGATAGGCCAGGTGTGTAAGAGCGGTAACGCCCTCAGCTAACTGGTCCTAATCGCCCGATAGGCTCGATCCCAAACGACCCACACTCTTGTGCAAACAAGAAACGGTCCACCATCATGCGCAGCAATCATCCACCCTAACAGCACACGGCACGCCCCAACCAAGCGTCGCCCAAAAGCTTTGGGACAAAACAACACAATCAGCCAGAACCTGAACCCACCCACGCGGTGTTTGCCCATAAGCAAACCCGCTGGATTGGACAACCTGGTGGCTATGGCGGGGCTCCCCCACCCGATCCCATCTCGAACTCGGCCGTGAAAAGCCCCAGCGCCCATGGTACTGCATCTCAAGATGCGGGAGAGTAGGTCGCCGCCAGGTCTTCCAATCCATCCACACACACAACACTCAGCCAACCCTCCAACATACCAAACCCATCATACCCACGCGGGGTGGAGCAGCCCGGTAGCTCGTCAGGCTCATAACCTGAAGGTCATAGGTTCAAATCCTATCCCCGCAACCAGTGTCACCGAACCCAAGAACAAATCACAACCAACCCAGCGGGACCCTCGCGAGTGCCGCTGGGTTGCTTTGTGCCCAGCGCAAGCCCAAGCCTCACCATCGCCGCAATGGCACCGACCAATTCGATCTCAGAACTGCCGCCAGCTGCCGACGCCAAGGTCACACGCTCGATCAGGCCGCGCACCAAGTCCTAGAATGATCAGCTCGCTGGCAATTCGTACAATCGGGATGTTGGCATAGGCTTTCACTCCCCTAGTCGCAGTTGGGAGGCGCCGAAGAATTTCGGGGCGAGCCAGCGGCTATCTCAATCGGCATCGCAGCAATATCAATTGTAGCCTTCGTTGCCGTGCTCGTGGGCTACGCATCTAGCGCATCAAACCGCCATCGATCGGGATCAACGTGCCCGTCACATAGTCGGAAAGGTCGGTGGTCAGAAACTCGACCACCCGGGCGCAGTCCTCGACCGTTCCAATGCGGCGAAGTGCCACACGCGCCGCCGGGTCGGCATTGGCCCGCGAACTGCCAGGAATGACGCTCTGCATGATGCGGCCGGTTGCAATGGTGCCCGGCGCGATGCAATTGGCGGTGATGCCGTGCGGACCGAGGTCCTGGGCGAGGTATCGCGTGTAATGGGCGATCGCCGCCTTGGCCGTCCCGTAATGGGCGTAGCCGCCATCGACGGACGGGCTGATGCCGGCGACGGAACTGACGGTGACGATCTTGCCGTATCTCTGCTGCTTCATGATCGGCGCGACGGCGTTGCAGCAGTAGATCGTGCCGTACAGGTTCATGCCGACGACCAGTTGCAGCAGGGCCGGATCGAGCGTGCTGGCTTTGGTGTCGATCGGCCGGCCGCGACCGCCGCCGGCGTTGGCAACCAGGATATCAACCCGCCCCCACTCCCGGACCACCTGCGCCACCATCGCTTCGACGGCCTGCGGGTCGGCAACATCCAGTTCGATGCCCATGGCGCTGCCGCCGCCGGCCTCGATCTCGGCCACCGTGCTGTCGCCGGTCATGGCGTTGCGCTCGGCCTCGAACTCCTCGAAAGATTTCAGATCGAGGTCGGATACCACGATCTTCGCGCCGAGCGCCGCGAGCCGGCGCGCATAGGCGCGACCAAGGCCACGCGCGGCGCCTGTGACGATCGCGACCTGGCCGTCGAGCTTACCCATGTCGATTGACTCTCCTGATGTCCGACAGACTAGCCAACAGGAGCCGCGCCGCTGTCAACCCGGTGACAGGATCGGTTCTGGTCAGGTTCACGACGGTCACACCAGGATGCTTCAACAAGACACGCAAGGCTCATCAAACGCTCAAACCATGCGTCCAGTGCAGTCCAGACTCGGCGCTGGTGGCGACACCCAGCAGCACGTCGGCACGGCTTAACTGACCGCTATCGAGCTGTCTGGTCCAGGATACCAAGCCGGGCGCCTCCGCGTGGCGGCCCAGGCCCGCCTGGTACAAGCTGTCCACGTAGGTGGCGTTGTCCTGGCCCAGGTGAATGGCGATGAACTCGGCCGAATCCACCAGGGCGGCGGCCAGCTGTGCGGGCGACACCGACGCATAGGCGGCCTTGAAGGCTTGCAGCCCGGTGGGTTCCACCTCTCGTCCCAGGCCCGTCTCATACAGCTCGTGCGCCAGCGTGCCCGCCGCGTTCGGCACATGGATGTGCGCCGTGGCCGGGGCGCGATACGCCTTTGCCTCGGGGGACTCGGCGATGTCAGCGGTGACGCTGCCGCGTGAGACGCCCTGAACCAGCTGACCGGTCCACAGCGCCAGTCCGGCCGTCTCGGCGGTGCGTCCGAAGAGTTGTTGCCTTCCGACGGTTGCCGGCATCAGCACACCCGCTTCGTTGGTTTGCGATTGCCGGCCGCGATGCCTACCTGGGCCATCGCCGATGCAGCCAGAACCAGTTCTCCGGAGCCGCCCGTATCCAGTTTTCGAGCGTCAGGTTCATCGCTAGCGTCAGTGCCAGGACATCGGCTTGCCGGTTGCCGCTGTCGGGCAAGGCGAGCGGCGCCTCGGCAGTGATGCGCAGGCGGGCCGGGCCGACGCGCTCGCATCGTATCGGTATCACCGGGCAGCGAAAGCGCAGCGCCAGGGCCGCCGCGGCGGGCGCGGTCATTGCCGGGCGACCGAAGAAATCCACCGCGATGCCGTCGTTCATCTTCTGGTCGGTCAGCATGCCGAGGAATTTTCCCGCAGCCAGGTGCTTCAGCGCGGCTCGCGCGCCGGCGGCGCCCTTTGGAAACAGCACCGACCGGCCGCGCATCGCGCGCATCCGCACCCGGTTGATCAGCCGGTCCACTACCGGGTTGTTGGCAGCGCGGTACAGCACCGCGACCGGCGCGTCGTAATGGGCCGAGAGCGGTCCTAGCATCTCCCAGTTGCCGTAATGGCCGGTGAAGTAGATCCCGGGTCCGCCGGCATTGGAGAGTTCTCGAAGTCGCGCATCGCTGTCGCCGTCGATCTCGAAGCCGGGGCCGGCGTCGGTGCGCTCGAAGCCGCCGAGATGGGGCAGCTCGGCCACGGTGCGGGCCAGGTTGTCATAGACGCCGCGGATGATCTGTTTCCGTCGTCCTGCATCCAGCTCGGGCATCGCATGGCGAAGATTGCTGTCGGCGACGCGCGTCACCAGCATCAGCGGACCGAGACTGCGCCCAAGCCAGCCGGCAAGGTTTGAGGCACGCACCGGGCCCAGTGCGTGAAGCAGCGCCAGCACCGCGCCAAGCAGCAGCGCCTCGATCTGGTAGGCCAGGCGGATCATGGCAAATTCCAGAGCGACGCCAGAAGCCGGTCCAGTGCCGCTTCATCCTGCCATTCCAGCCTGACGCCAACCTCGAAGATGCCGGCGCGCGATGCGGCTGGAATACGGACGGCGTCCTTCGGCGTGGTCACGGCGCTCGCGTCCAACCTGCTTGCATCGGCCACGAGGCAGGCAAGCTCGCGCGCGGTGAAACGATGATGATCGGGAAACGAACGCCGCTCGGCTATGATGGCGCCGGCGGCCTCGATGCCGGAGAAGAATTTCTCCGGCATGGCGATCCCCGCGAAGGCCAGCACCTTCCTGCCGACGAACGCCGAAATTTCGGCGTTCGGAACCAGCCTCGCCCGCAACACCGGCAATCCCGCCGGCAAAAGTCGTTCGACGCCGGTTTCATCCGGTCCGATCAGGATGGCGGCCTGGCAGCGCGCCGCGCCGGCGGCGACTGGTTCCCGCACCGGCCCGGCCGGCAGCACGCGGCGATTGCCAAAACCGTAGCCGCCATCGATCACCAGGAATGAAAGCGTCTTCTGCAATGTCGGGTTCTGCAGCCCGTCGTCCATCACCAGGACTTCGGCGCCGGCAGCCACGGCCGCGCGCGCGCTGGCGGCGCGGTCACCGCCGATCCACGTCGGCGCGACCGCCGCCAGCAGCCTGGCCTCGTCGCCGACGACGGCGGCAAGATCGTTGGCGCCGACGCGGCGAACCCCGCGCGACGACCCGCCGTAGCCGCGCAGCAGCACATGCACCCGGCGACCCTGGACCCGCAGCCGGGCGGCAAGGTCGAGCGCCACGGTGGTCTTGCCGGCGCCGCCGACGGTCAGGTTGCCGCAGCAGATCACCGGCACCGGCGCGCGCCAGCCGGGCATCGCCATGCGTCGGGCGGTGACGCGCGTGACGATGGCGGCGATCGGCGACAGCAACGCCGGCAGCACGCGATTGCTGCCATGGCGCCAGAATTTCGGCACGCGCATCACGGCTTCAGCGCCAGGGCCACGAGCCTGGCCGCGATCCGTCCGGGCAGGGCGGCATGTGCGGCGGATGCTGTCTCGGCGCGGGCACCCATCGCCGCCCGCCTGCCGGGATGGTCGATCATGCCGCCGACCCAAGCCGCCAGCTCGGCGGCGCCGGCCACCCGCGCGAGCCCACCGGCCTCCTCCAGGATCGCATTCAGCGTCAGGAAATTCGCACAGAACGGCCCGACCGCCACCGCGCAGCCGAGCCGCGCCGGCTCCAGCGGATTCTGTCCGCCGCCCGGTGCCACCAGGCTGCGGCC
>JANXRT010000055.1 GCA_025356735.1 Acetobacteraceae bacterium
GGAAGTAACTCTGGAACAGGCGCTGCAGCAGATCCGCACCGAGGGCCATTCCCGGCTGCCGGTGTATCGCGATGGCCTCGATGAGGTCGTCGGCATGGTCCATATCAAGGACGTCTTTGCGTTCATCGGCCGGCCGGAGGCGTTTTCGCTGGAAGCCATCCTGCGCAAGCCGCTGATGGTGGCGCCACAGGTGCCGGTGCTGGACCTGCTATTGCAGATGCGCCAGGCGCGCATCCACCTGGCACTGGTGGTCGACGAATATGGCGGCATCGACGGTCTGGTGACGATTGAGGATTTGGTCGAAACCATCACCGGCGACATCTCCGACGAGCATGACGAGATCGAGGGGCCGATGGTCACCGAACGACCTGACGGCGCGCTCGACCTCGACGCCAGATTATCCGTCGAGGATTTCGAAACCCGCATGGGACCCGTGCTGTCCGAGGACGAGCGCGAGGCGGACATCGATACGGTCGGCGGCTTGATCTTCACCCTTGCCGGCCGGGTGCCGGCGCGTGGCGAGGTTATCAGCCACCAGTCGGGGTTGGAATTTCGCGTGCTGGATGCCGATGCGCGGCGGATACGGCGGCTGCGGGTGCGCCGGCCGGCTCAGCAGGCGGCGGAATGATCCTGACGACTTTCAATCCGGCTATTGTTGTTTCCAACATTCACAGTGTCATCGCGTCGGTGATACGCCAGAGGACCCATTGAAATGGCAAGATCGTCCACCGCCGCTGCAGGGGATCCACGTCAGGCTGACTATGCCGGACAGATCAGGCGGGAGGCGCTCGCCTCCGGCGCGAAGTCGCTTCGGCTGTGCTCGCAGGCCTATGGCGACTTGAAGGCATTGATAAAGCATGAGGGGCAAGAGGGCGGCATATGCCGGTCGCTTTCGATAGCGTGGTTGGAGGATCGCAAGCACGGCCTCAATCTGCTGGATCGGTTGCTGGGCCCAGGCGGCACGGTGAAGACCGGCATCGTGTTGCCCATGTGCCTAGCCTACAAGGCGAAGGGCGCGATGAACCGGCTTGCCGAGCGCGCCTACATCACGGCCGAGCTGGTCGCCGCCGGACTGAGCCACACCGGAACCGAGACGGGCGAAGCGGCCAAACTCAGCGCCGGCGTCGGCCTGTGGTACTTCATGTTGCAGGCCAGCGCCCTGTCGGGCGTCGGCCAGCTGCGCATCGTCAATATTCGCGACGGGTACGACCATGCGATGGCCATGGACCTCCGCGATGCCGCCTGCCCGATGTTCTTCGATCCGAACTGGGGAGAATTCTCGTTTCCCACCACGGCCCATCTGGCGAACTTCCTGTTGACCAGCATGTTCGTCAAGCAGGGCGTCGAGACGCTGTATGCCAACAAGGTGGCGATCCATAACGTCGAGAAGATCTGCTTCTCGTAAGCGATCCTGTCGCTGCAAGGAGGATGCCGCGGCGGGGGTCAGTCCATAGCCGCATGGCCGGGATCAGCCACGACGTTGCGCGCCGGCCGGCGCATCAGGGGCAGCAGCAGCAGAGCGGGCAAGCTGGTCAGGATCATCAGCTTGTAGTCGTCGATGTAGGCTATGATCAGCGCCTGCCTGTTGACGATCTGGTCGAGCAGCGCGGCGCCGTGCGAGGTTGCCGGGTCTAGCGCGTGGGTCGCCTGCAGGGCGCGGTTGAATGGGGTGATGGCTTCGGTGATCTGGCTGTGCACGACCTGGGTGTTGCGGACCAGGGCGTTGGAGGTGACGGCGACACCGACCGCGCTGCCGACGTTGCGGAACAGGCTCATCAGGGAGGCGGCGTCGGTACGCAGCTCGCCGGGCAAGGTGGCGAAGGTCACCACCTGGAGCGGCACGAACACCAGGCCCAAGCCGACGCCCTGGACGAAGATCGTCATGATGATGTCGAACTGAGAGACGTCCGGCGTCCAGGTGGTCATCACCCAGAGCGAGTAGCTGAGCCCGATCAGCCCGGCGCCGATCAGGATGCGCGGGTCCATCCGGGTGACGAGCTGGCCGCCGAGCAGCATCGACAGCATGGTGCCGACGCCGCGTGGCGACAGGATCAGCCCGGCGGCGGCGACCGGGTAGTTGGCCAGGGTTTGCAGCCATGGCGCCATCAGGGCCGCGGTCGCGACCAGCGCCACGCCGACCGCGAACATCATCGCGAGGCCCGCCGAGAAGTTGCGGTCGCGGAACAGCGCCGCCGGGATGAACGGCTTTTCCGCCGTCAGCATGTGGACGATGAACAGATAGATGCCGAGCGCCGCCAGCACGCATTCGACGAGGATCTCGGTCGAGCTGAACCAGTCCAGCGTATGGCCGCGGTCGAGCACCAGCTGAAACGCGCCGATGCCCAGCGCGAGCACGCCGAAGCCGATGAAGTCGAAACGTAAGGCGGAGTTGGCGTTCTCCTTTGGCATGAACAGGATCAGCCCGGCGACGGCTGCGATGCCGACCGGCAGGTTGACGTAGAACACCCATCGCCAGTTGTAGAGGTCGGTCAGGTAGCCGCCGATGGTCGGGCCGAGGATCGGGCCGAGCATGACGCCGACGCCCCAGATCGCCATCGCCTGGCCGCGCTTCTCGGCCGGGTAGATGTCCATCAGGGTGGATTGCGACAGCGGCACGAGTGCAGCGCCGAAGGTGCCCTGGAGCAGGCGGAAGACCACCATCTCGGACAATGATTGCGCAGCGCCGCACGCCATCGAGGTCAGGGTGAAGCCGATCAGGCAGACGATCATCAGGTTCTTGCGGCCGAACCTCGCCGCCAGCCAGCCGACCGGCGCGGTCATGATTGCCGCCGCGGTAATGTAGGAGGTCAGCACCCACGTGATCTCGTCGGCCGAGGCGCCCAGGCTGCCCTGCATGTAGGGCAGCGCGACGTTGGCGATAGTGCTGTCCAGCGCTTGCATCAGGGTGGCGGCCATGCAGCAAATGGTGATCAGCACCCGCTTCGGCGCGGCCTCCGCCGGGTGCTCCGCCATGGTGGCGGCTGAGGCGCTCACGGGATCAGGTCATGCCAGCTGCGGCGGTGGCCGGTGTCGATGTCGGCGACCACGCTCATGCCCGAGCGCAGTTCCAGGTCGCTGCCGGCGCGGTCCACGCGGATGCGGACCGGGATGCGCTGCACCACCTTGACCCAGTTGCCCGAGGTGTTCTGCGCCGGCAGGATGGCGAATTCCGAACCGGTATTGGGGCTGATGCTCTCGACTTCGCCCTTGAAGATGCGCCCAGCATAGGTATCGACCGCGACCTGCACCGGATCGCCGACCTTGACGTGGGTGAGTTCGGTTTCCTTGGGGTTGGCCTCGACCCAGATGCGCTCGGTGGAAACCAGCCCGAAGGCGGGGGTGGCGGCGGCGAGGTACATGCCGGGCTGCACGCTGTCGACCTGGGTGACGACGCCGGCGAACGGGGCGCGGACGACGGTGTGGTCGAGCTGGCGCTGCATCTCGGCCAAGCGCGCGTCAGATTGGAGGTATTCGGGCGTGGTCTTCACGTCCACGTCCGGATTGCCGCCGAGCCGGGCGAGCTGGACCTCGGCCTGGACCCGCAGCGAGGCGACCGCCTGCTTGCCGGCGGCCAGCGCGAAGCGCGCGTTGTCGTAGTCGGCGCGGGTGACGCTGCCGCCCTTGACCAGGTTGGCGAAGCGGTCGTTGTTGGCTTGGTCGGCCTCGACCTGCGACGACTTGGCATCGACGTCGCGCTGCATCCGGCGGTAGTCGTGCTTCATCGCATCCATCTGCAGCGCGGTCTGCGCCAGGGTGGCGGCGCTGCCGTCATGGGCGATCTGGAACGGGCGCGGGTCGAGGCGCAGCAGGATGTCGCCGCGGGCGACCCGCTGGCCCTCATGCACGGGAACCTCGAGCACGATGCCGGAGACGTCGGTGGCGATGGTTTCCTTGGCGGCGCGGACATAGGCGTCGTCGATCGAGACGATGCGGCCGCCCGATAGCCAGTAGAAGCCGGCACCGACGATCACCACGAGGATGCCGCCCAGCATCAGGATCGGCCGCAGCGTGCGCTTCAGGGAACGGGAGCGCGCGCGCGGCGCATCGGTGATGCGCGGCGAGGCGATGCTGGCTTGCGACATCAGGCGAGTTCTTTCGCGGCATGGATGGAGAGGGTCGCGGCCGGCCGGCGGCACTGCTGCGAGAGGTTGGTCTTCATTGTCTGGAGTGCCTCGGTAAGGATTTCGAGCGTCGGCGGTTCAAGTCCGTCGGCAAGGACGCGGGCCATGTCGGCCCGCTGCAGATCGAGTTCCCGCAGCACCGGGATGGCGGCGGGCAACAGATGCAGCCGCCAGATGCGGCGGTCGGCGGGATCGGGCCGGCGCTCGACCAGGCCCGCGGATTCCAGCCGGTCGATCAGCCGGGCGATGGTGATCGGCTCGACCTCGATGATGCCGGCGAGCTCACGCTGGGTGATGCCCGGGCGGCGTTCGATCCAGATCAGCAGCATCCATTGCGCCCGCGTCATGCCATGGCCGCTCGCCCGGCGGTCGGCATCGAGACGGATCAGCTGGGCCACGTCGTGCAGCAGGAAGAGCAGATCGCGGGGCGTATCGGGCATTTGGCACCGGGTTTTGAACTCTCGTTATGATAAGCAGCGTTACGACCGATTACCAGGGGCTTGCCGTTCCGAAACTCGTTCGATCCTGTATAGGGAGGGCGATAACACCGCGCCTGGGGAAACCAAGATGAAAAGACGCAACCTGATCGCGGCGGCCGCCCTGTTGCCGCTTGCCCGTCCGGCGTTGACCCGGCCGGCGTTGGCGCAGAACGCCGCGGCGAAAACGCTGGTGTTCGTGCCGGCGACCAACCTCAACAGCCTCGATCCGATCTGGACCACCGCAACGGTGACGCGGAACTACTCGTTCCTGGTGTTCGACACGCTGTACGGCGTGACCGCGGGGATGGAGGCGCGGCCCCAGATGGCCGAGGGCCACACGGTGGACGATGACGGCCTGCGCTGGACGGTGCGGCTGCGGCCGGGCCTGCGCTTCCATGACAATGAGCCGGTGCGGGCGCGCGACTGCGCGGCGTCGCTGGCGCGGTGGATGAAGCGCGACATCGTCGGCCAGCAGCTCGCAACCCGGCTGGACGCGATCGAGACGCCGGATGACCGCACGCTGATGTTCCGCCTGCGCAAGCCGTTTCCGGCGTTGCTTTTCGCCCTGGCGCGCTCGCAGCCCAACGCGGCGGTGATGATGCCCGAGCGGCTGGCCAACGTGGACGCCTACAAGCAGCTTTCCGAGGTCGTCGGCAGCGGCCCGATGCGGTTCGTGCCGGGCGAGTACGTCTCCGGCAGCCAGGCGGTCTTCACCAAATTCGAAAACTACCGGTCGCGCGACGAGCCGGCCGACTTCACCGCCGGGGCCAAGCGGATGGGGGTCGATCGGGTCGAGTGGCGCATCCTGCCCGACCCCGCGACCCAGGCCAACGCGCTGCGGGCCGGCGAGGTGGATTGGGTGGAGGCGCCGCTGCCCGACCTGCTGGACGGGCTGCGGGCCGACCGCAACCTGGTCGTCGAGCATCAGGACCCGTTCGGCATCGCGCCGTTCCTGCGGCTCAACCACACCCAGCCGCCGACCAGCAGCCTGGCATTCCGCCAGGTGGTGCTGGCGGCGGTCGAACAGGCTGAGGTAATGGCGGCGCTGATGGGCGAGGACCGCACCGCCTACAACGCGCCGGTCGGGATGTACATGCCGACCGGGGAGTCGGTCAGCCCGGTCGGCATGGAGCTGGTCGCCGGCGGCAAGTCGGACGACGAGCTGAGGAAGCGGCTGGCGGCGTCGGGTTACAACGGGGAGAAGTTCCTGTTGATGCATCCGACCGACCAGCATTTCTACGACGTGATGACCTCGGTCGTGTCGGAGCGGCTGAAGCGGATCGGCGTCAACGTCGATGACCTGGCGATGGATTACGGCACCGTGGTGCAGCGCCGGGTGAGCAAGGAGCCGTTGGCCAAGGGCGGCTGGTCGGCCTTCGTCGCCGGCTTCCCGGCGGTGGATAACGGCAGCCCGCTGGCTAGCAGCGGGTTGCGCGCCAATGGGGCGGCGGCCTGGTTCGGCTGGCCCGATGATCCGAAGCTTGAGGCGCTGCGCGAGGCGTGGATGGACGCGGCCACGCCCGCGACCCGCCAGAAGGCCGCCGACGACATCCAGATGCGGGCGCTGGAACAGGTGATGTACGTGCCGCTCGGCCAGTATTTCCAGAGCACCGCCTACAGGCGCAGCCTGACCGGCGTGCTGAAGGGGCCGGCGCCCGTGTTCTGGAATATTTCGAAATCATGAACAACGCCGGGATCGCGACCTATGCCTGGGTCGCGGCCGGCGGCGCGCTCGGCAGCATGGCGCGGTTCTGGATGGGCGGCTGGGTCGCAGGCGTCGTCGGCGTGCGCTTCCCATGGGGCACGCTGCTCATCAACGGGCTGGGTTCCGCGGTGATCGGGCTGGTCGCCGGGCTGACCCTGGAGCCGGCGCGTCTGGGCTGGCACCCGGACTACCGCATTTTCATGATGGTCGGCATCTGCGGCGGCTTCACGACGTTTTCAGCCTTCAGCCTGCAAACCCTGGAACTGCTGCAACTGGGTGAGCTTACCTCGGCGTTCGGCTATGTTGCGTCGTCGGTCGGGCTCTGCCTGGCTGCGGTATGGTTGGGATCGTTGTTGGGTCGGTATTAGAAGGCGCTTTCATGAAGCTTTTGCTGACCGGCGGCTGCGGCTTCATCGGCTCGGCGACCTTGCGCCACATTCTGCGCACCACCGGCCATGTCGTCGTCAACGTGGACAAGATGACCTATGCGGCGTCGGAGGATGCGCTGGAGGAGGCTCGCTTCCATCCGCGCCACATCCTGGTGCGCGCCGACATCGCCGATGCCCAGGCGATGCGCCAGGTGTTCGCGACGCATGCCCCGGATGCGGTGATGCACCTTGCGGCCGAAAGCCATGTCGATCGCTCGATCGACGGTCCGGCGCCGTTCATCCTCAGCAACGTGGTCGGCACCTTTACCCTGCTGGAAGCGGCGCGGGAGCATCTCCTGACCCGTGATGCCACGGCGCGACGGGATTTTCGTTTCCATCACGTCTCGACCGACGAGGTGTTCGGCGCGCTGGCGCCGGGCGACAGGCCGTTCACGGAGACCACCGCCTACGACCCGCGCAGCCCATACTCGGCGAGCAAGGCGGCGTCCGACCATCTGGTGCGCGCCTGGCACCACACCTACGGGCTGCCGACGCTGGTCAGCAACACGGTCAACAACTACGGGCCGTGGCAGTTTCCCGAGAAACTTTTCTCGCTGATGACGATCAACGCGATCGAGGGGCGGGAGCTGCCGGTCTATGGCGACGGCTCCAACGTCCGCGACTGGCTGTTCGTCGAGGACCACGCGGCGGCGTTGCTGCTGGTGCTGGAAAACGGGGCTCCGGGCGGCACCTATGCGATCGGCGCCCGCCAGCCGCGCAGCAATCTGGACGTCGTGCGCGCGATCTGCGCCGCGGTCGATGCGCGGCTGCCGGGCGGGGCGCCCAGAGCCGCGAAAATCCGCTTCGTCACCGATCGCCCCGGACATGATTTCCGTTACGAGATCGATCCCTCCGCGACCGAGGCGGCGCTCGGCTGGACCGCGCCGCACGACTTCGCCGCGGGCCTGGCGCGTACGGTGGATTGGTATATCGAGAATCGGGTTTGGTGGGAGGGGCTTCGCGCCGCCCGGTATGACGGCGCGCGGCTCGGCGCGGCCGCGAAGAGCGCCGCATGAAGGGCATCATCCTGGCCGGCGGCTCCGGCTCGCGGCTGCATCCGATGACCTTGGCGGCATCCAAACAACTACTGCCTGTTTATGACAAGCCGATGGTCTACTACCCGCTGTGCACGCTGATGCTGGCCGGCATCCGGGACATACTCATCATCTCCACGCCCGAAGACCTGCCGCAGTTCCGCCGGCTGCTGGGCGACGGCGAGCGCTTCGGCGTGCACTTCGCCTATGCAATTCAGCCGAGCCCCGACGGCATCGCCCAGGCCTTCCTGATCGGCCGCGACTGGCTGGGGGGCGAGGCCTGCGCGCTGGCGCTCGGCGACAACCTTATCCACGGCGACCATCTTTCGGCGCTGCTGCGCCAGGCGGCGGCGAACCCCGCCGGCGCCAGCGTGTTCGCCTACCAGGTGCGCGATCCCGAGCGCTACGGCGTGGTGTTGTTCGACGAGGCCGGCGGCGTGCTCGACATCATCGAAAAGCCGGCGTCTCCGGCGTCGAACTGGGCGGTCACGGGCCTTTATTTTTACGATGCGCGGGTGACGGAGATCGCCGCGTCGATCAAACCCTCGGCGCGCGGGGAACTCGAGATCACCGACCTCAACCGGGTCTATCTGCGCGAGGGAACCTTGCGGGTGGAACGCCTGTCGCGCGGCTACGCCTGGCTTGATGCCGGCACGCCAGACAGCCTGATCCAGGCGGCGACCTACGTGCAAACGATCCAGTCGCGCACCGGGATGCTGGTCGGCTGCCCGGAGGAGGTCGCGTTCCGCATGGGCTACATCGGCGCGGACGAGCTTCGCGCCCATGCCGGTTCGCTGCACAAGACCGAGCTGGGGCGCATCCTGCACGAGCTGGCCGAGGGGCAGCATCGATGAACGTCGAGACCCTGGACATCCCCGGCGTCCTGCTGCTGACGCCGATGCGGTTCGCCGATCAGCGGGGCGAGTTCGTCGAGACCTGGCAGGCGGCGCGCTTCGAGGCGTGCGGCATCCCGGGGCCTTTCGTGCAGGACAACCACAGCGTCTCGGTCCGGGCGGGAACGATACGTGGGCTTCATTTGCAGCTGCCGCCATTCGAGCAGGGCAAGCTGGTGCGCGTGGTGCGTGGCCGGATCTGGGATGTCGCGGTCGATGTGCGGCCGGGTTCGCCAACGTTCGGGCGCCATGTCGCGGCCGAGCTGACTGCGGAGAACTGGCGGCAGCTTTGGATACCGGCAGGCTTTCTGCACGGGTTCTGCACCCTGGAGCCAAATTGCGAGGTTATCTACAAGGTGACTTCGAAATACGATCGTGGGGCCGAGCGCGGCGTGATCTGGAATGATCCTGACCTGGCATTGCCGTGGCCGGTGGCGCCGGGCGATGCCGTGCTGTCGGACAAGGACGCGCTTCTGCCGCCGCTTTCGAAATATGCCTGAGGCTCCGATCCTGATCACCGGAGGCTCCGGCCAGGTGGCGCAGGCCTTGTATGCGCTGGCCGGGCGGCGCCAGGTGACGGCGCGGCTGGTCGGACGGCCGGAGCTCGACTTCGATAGGCCTGGGACGATCGCGGCCTGCCTTGCCGCGTCGCGGCCGTGGCTGGTGGTCAATGCCGCGGCCTATACCGGCGTCGATGCGGCGGAGCAGGATGCGGCGGCGGCGGACCGCGCCAACCATCTCGGCCCGGCGGAGCTGGCGCGGCTATGCGCTCAGGCGGGGATAAAGCTGGTCCATATCTCGACCGACTACGTGTTCGACGGCCGCAAGGGCGCGCCTTATGTCGAGGACGACGCGACGGCGCCGACGGGCGTGTATGGCGCCACCAAGCTGGCCGGCGAGCAGGCCGTGCTGGCGCTGGGCGGCGAGTGCATGGTGCTGCGGACATCGTGGGTCTATTCGGCGACCGGGCGCAATTTTGTCCGCACCATGCTGAACGCGGCGCAACGGACAAACAAGCTGCGGGTGGTCGCCGACCAGGTCGGCTGCCCAACGGCGGCGGCGGATCTGGCGCAGGTTATTCTTGGCATCGCCGCGAGGTTGCGGGACGACGACTGGCTTGAGGAGCATCGCGGCGTGTTCCATGCCGCCGGGTGCGGGTCCACGACGTGGCATGGCCTGGCGGAAGCGGTGTTTGAGGAGGCGGCGCGGCTTGGCAGACCACCGCCGGTGGTCGAGCCGATTGCTACTGCCGACTGGCCGACGCCGGCGGCTCGTCCACCGGATAGCCGGCTCGATTGTTCGCGGTTGGAGCGGGTGTTTGGGCAGAGCCTGCCGCCGTGGCGCGGCAGCGTCGCGCGAGAGATTGCGGCGATCGTCGCGGGCGAAGCCTGACGGAGGTCGCCATCCTGCTGTCGATTCGCGCCGGCGAGCGATTTCTGGCCGAGCAGCTGGATAGCCTGCTGGATCAACGCCACCGGCACTGGATTTTGTATTGGCGGGATGACGGGTCGGCCGATGGCTCGGCTCGGATGCTGGACGACTTCGCCGATCGCACCGGCCGGTGCGTGCCGCATCCGCCGATGGCGCCGATGGGCGTGGCGCGCAGCTTTCTTGCGCTGCTTGCGGCCGCGCGGGCCGCCAGCCACGATTTTTATGCCTTCGCCGACCAGGACGATGTCTGGCTGCCTTGCAAGCTGGCGGTCGGGGTGGCCGGGCTTTCGGGGGTTCCGGCGGATGTTCCGGCGATGTATTGCTCGGGCCAGGTTCTGGTCGACAACAAGCTGCGGCGCATCGGCCGTTCGCCGGCGTTGCGGCGCGTGCCCGGATTTCCCGCTGCCCTGACGCAGAATATCGCGACCGGATGCACGGTGATGCTCAACGCCGCCGCCGCCGACCTCGTGCTGGCGGGAGGACCGCCGGTGGGCACCTTGCACGACTGGTGGTGCTATCTTGTGGTCAGTGCCGCCGGTGGCAGGGTTATCGCCGATCCGCGGGCGACGGTGCTGTATCGCCAGCACGGGGAAAACCTGGTCGGTGCGCCGGCCGGGCTGCTCGGCCGCGGGTTGGCGGCGCTGCGGCGGGGGCGGCGGCCGTTTATGGGCAACCTTCGCCGGCAGGTCGAGGCGCTGGAGGGGCAGGCTGATTTACTTGTGCCGGCCGCGCGGCACGATCTGGCGGTGATCTCGGCGGCGCTGCGCGGTGGTTGGCAGTTGCGGCTTGCGGCACTCCGGCTGCCGGGTTTCAGGCGCCAGGGCTGGCAGGAGAATTTTATTTTCCGGCTGTGGTTCTGCCTGGGTTGATCCAGCCGCAGGCTGCCAGGGCGCGGTGCATGTGGGCGCCGGGTTCGGCCATTGCCGCGACCGCGGGATCGAGGTCCAGCCGGATCGACCGGGCGAGTAGGTGCAGCTTGCCGATGCCGGTTCCGTAGAGGGGATCGCCAAGCACCGGGCAGCCGAGGCTGGCGGCATGGACGCGAATCTGGTGGGTGCGTCCGGTTCTAGGGCGGAATTCGATCCAGGTCAGGCCGGCGCCACGCCCGAGCACCCGCCAGTCGGTGCGCGCGGCGGCTCCGGCGGGATCGATCGCCATGCGCCAGCCATCGACCGTGCTATGACGCAGCAACGGCGCGTCGATCCGGCCGGAATCATCTGCCGGGCCACCCTC
>JANXRT010000084.1 GCA_025356735.1 Acetobacteraceae bacterium
CGGTCTGTTCCCAGATTTCCGGACCGGTGGTGGTGCGGTGGCCCTCGCGGTTGGCCAGGTTGTCGAACTGGTTGGCCCACACCCCGCCGACCTCCTCGGCCAGCCTTCGGGAGACATGGACATAGTTGCCCGGGTCGCGGAATGGCTTCGCCGGAACCAGCCGTAGGTCGGCGCCGATCATCCTCAGGAAATCGATCTTCTCCGCGCTCTGAGTCTCCGGCATGACAATGATCGAGCGGTAGCCGCGCGCGTTGCCGACCAGGGTAAGCCCGATCCCGGTGTTGCCGGCGGTGCCCTCGACCACGGTGCCGCCCGGCGCCAGCACGCCACGCGCCTCGGCGTCGAGGATAATCGCTAGCGCCGCGCGGTCCTTGACGCTGCCGCCGGGGTTCATGAATTCCGCCTTGCCAAGGATCGTGCAGCCGGTGGCGGCCGAAGCCCAACGGAGCTTTATCAACGGCGTGTTGCCAATCGAAGCGGCGAGGCCGTCAGCCCATTCGGTAGCGGCTGCGCCCGTCGGTTCAGCCTGCAAGGTTTTCATCGATGATTATTCCTGGCCGTCGAGAATTGCCGATTGCGGTTGAACGCGGACGCCAGCCGTGCGATGGCCGCCGCACCCACTCCGTCGGAGACGTCAGCATGATCGAGAATGTTTCCCCCGCAAAGGCATGGGAGGCGCTGCGCACCAATCCGCAGGCCCAGCTGGTGGATGTCCGCACCGATCCGGAATGGGCCTTCGTCGGGCTGCCGGACCTGGCCGCCGCCGGCAAGCAGGCCGTGCTGATCCCGTGGCAGGTCTATCCGGCAATGGCGGTCAACGCCGACTTCGTCGCCCAGGCGCAGGCAGCCGGCTTCACCCCCGAGCAGCACATCTTTTTTCTCTGCCGCAGCGGCGTGCGATCGGTCGCCGCCGCGCAGGCGATGCGGGACGCAGGATTTTCCCACGTGTTCAACATCGCCGACGGTTTCGAGGGGCCGCCCGACCGCCAGGGACACCGCGGCACCGTAGCCGGCTGGAAAGCCGAAAGCCTTCCCTGGCGGCAGAGGTGATACTTAACGCCGCAGGCAGAAAGCATGGGGCTCTGCCCCAAACCCCGCCCGGGAAGCGCCCGGGAGCGCATCCGTTAAGTATAGGGGTTACAAGGGGCGACGGCCCCTTGGCGGGTTTGGGCAGAGCCCAAGCTTTCTGCCTACGGCGTAAGAACTAGCGCTGCGCCCCGGTCATGTCCTCGCCGGCGTTGCGTGGCATTAGCCGGGACATCGGGCAGGCGCAGGCGGCCATCAGCCCGACGACCACGAACGCCAGCCGGAAATCCGTGGGGCCGGGCTCGACATGGCCTGACAGGGTCAAGGCGAGCTGCAACGCCGCCGCGCCGATGGTTACGCCGACGGTCAGCGAAAGCTGCTGGACGGTGCTGTAGAGGCTGGTCGCGGCGCTCATCCGCGGTCGCGGGACCTCGGCGTAGGCTAGCGCGTTGTAACCGGTGAACTGCAACGACCGGAAGAACCCGCCGAACAGCAGCACGGCGAACATCGCCGCCGCCGGCCAGGCCGGGCTGAAAGCGGCGCACAGCCCGAGCATCAGCGCCGAGATCAGCGCGTTGCCGCTCAGCACGTCGCGGAAGCCGAATTTTCGCAGGGCGCGCTGGGCGACGGGCTTCATCACCAGCGCGCCGGCGGCGGAGGCGAAGGTGACCAGGCCGCTGGCGACCGCCGATCGGCCAAATCCGATCTGCAGCATCATCGGCATCAGGAACGGCAGTGCACCGACGCCGATGCGGAACAGCGAGCCCGCCCAGACCGCGACGGCGAAGCTTTTCAGCCGCAGCAGGCCGAGATCGAGCAGCGGCGCGGGATGGTTCCTGGCGTGCAGCCAATAGAAAATGCCGGAGATGGTCCCGCCGCCGAGCATCGCCAGCGTGAGCCAGACCGGCACCACGTTGCGCCCGATGGTCTCGAATCCGAACATCAGGCAGGCCAGGCACAGCCCCGAGAACAGCAATCCGAGGGCGTCGAACCGGGATGTCTGGGGTTCGCGCACGTCGGCCACGAACCGGGTCACCAGGCCGATGCCGAGGATGCCGATCGGGATGTTGATGTAGAAAATCCATTGCCACGAGAAATAAGTGACGATGAAGCCGCCGACCGGGGGTCCCAGCACCGGGCCGATCAGCGCGGGCGTGGTCAGCCAGGCCATCGCCGCGACCAGCTCCGACTTGGCCGCGGTGCGCAGCAGCACCAGCCGACCGACCGGGATCATCATCGCACCACCAGCGCCCTGGACGATGCGCGCCATCACCAGGAAGCCCAGGCTGTCGGCGCGGCCGCACAGGATCGAGCCGAGGGTGAACACGGCAATCGCGGCGCGGAACACGTTGCGCGCGCCGAACCGGTCGGCGACCCAGCCGCTGGCCGGGATGAACACCGCCAGGCTGAGCTGGTAGGAGGTCAGGGCCACATTCATGCGCACCGGGGGCTGGCCGAACGAAGCCGCCATGGTCGGCAGCGCGGTCGCGATCACGGTGCCGTCGAGGTTCTGCATGAAGAAGGCGCAGGCGACGATCACCGCCGTTATCCGGGTCTGGCGCGAGGTGCGGGCGAAAGCCGGCCTGGCCGGGGCTGGGGTGATGTCCATCGCCGATCATCGCGCGGTGCGGGCGGTGCGGGAAGGGCGGTTGCCGGGACCCTGGCATTCAGCGCGAAAACACCTCGATCGCCATCGACTTGACCAGCGCCAGCACCGGCCGGCCCGGCACCAGTCCGAGTCGGGCCACGGCGTCAGGCGTGATGCGGGCGAGCAGGCCCTCGCCATCCAGCGCCACCTCGACCATCGCCGCATGACGGGCGGGGTCTTCGACGATGGAGCGCACAACGCCCTCGATCACGTTATGCACCGAGATGCCGGTGGGCTCGGTTGCAGCCAGGATGACCTCGCGCGCCGGAATGCGCAGCCGTACCTTCGTGCCGAGCGGCGCATCCAGCGAAGGCACCAGGAAAACATGGCCGCCGGCCTCGATCCCGGAAAGCTGGCGCGCCGGGTGGTGCGAGGCCACGGTTCCATCGAGCACTGCGGCGGCCTCGTCGCGGCGCGCGAACGGCAGGTCGGCGCGCCACAGCAGATCGGCCGGCCGGCCGGCCTCCAGCACCCGGCCGGCGCGGATCAGCACCAGCGTGTCGGCCAGGCGGGCGGCCTCGTCCAGCGCATGGGTCACGTAGAGGATCGGCAGGTCGAGCGTTCTTCGCAGCCGCAGCAGGTAGGGCAGGATCTCGGCGCGGCGCTCGGCGTCCAGGCTGGCGAGCGGCTCGTCCATCGCTAGCAGGCGCGGCCGCGACAGCAGCGCGCGCCCGATCGCCACCCGCTGCCGCTCGCCGCCCGACAGGCTGTGCGGCCGGCGGCCGAGCAGCTTCGACAACCCGAGCAGCTCCACGATTTCGTCAAAGCCGATCGCGGAGGTTGCGTCCGCGGGCGCTCGGCGCTCGCCGTAGCGCAGGTTGGTGGCAACGTTCATGTGCGGGAACAGCCGCGCATCCTGGAACACCAGACCCACCCGGCGGTTCTCCGGCGCCACGAAGATTTTTTCCGCGGTGTCGGTCAGCACGCGGTCGCCGATCGCCACCCGGCACCGGTCCGCCGCCAGCAGCCCCGCGACCGCCAGCACGACGCTGGTCTTGCCGCAGCCGGACCGGCCGAACAGCACGGTGATGCCGCTGGCCGGCGCCGAGAAATCGATGTTGAGCGCCAGACCGGGAAAATCGTGGCGCAGCGCCACCGAAAACGTCAAAGCCCGACCCTGGCCCGCAGCCGGCGTCCGAGCATCTCCGCGGCCCCCAGCCCGATCACCGCCAGTGCGATCGAGACCAGCGACAGCCGTGCCGCCACGGCCTCGCCGCCCGGCACCTGCAACGCGGCATAGATCGCGAGCGGGAGCGTTTCCGTCTTGCCGGGGATCGAGGCCGCGAAGGTGATGACGGCACCGAACTCGCCCAGCGAGGCCGCGAACCCGGTGATCGCGCCGACCAGGATGCCGGGCGCGGCCAACGGCAGGGTGATGCTGGTCAAGCGGTCCCACGAGCCCGCACCCAGGCTGCGTGCCGCCTGCTCCAGACCTGGATCGGCGGCATCGAGCGATTGGCGGATGGCACGCAGCATGAGCGGAAACACCATCACCGCGCAGGCGAGCGAGGCGCCGGCGGTGGTGAACACCAGCCGCACGCCGAACGCCTGGTAGAGCCAGGCGCCGACCGGCCCGCGCACGCCGAACAGCAGCAGCAGCAGCCAGCCGGTCACCACCGGCGGCAGCACGACCGGCATATGCGTCACCACGTCGAGCACCATGCGGCCGGGAAACCGCTTGCGCGCCAGCAGCCAGGCGGCCAGCATCGCCACCGGCAGGCCGAACCCGACCGCCCGCGTGGCGACCATCAGGCTCAGTCGCACCGCCTCCCACTCGCCAGCGGTCAGCCAGCCGGCAAGCGGGCTAGTTCCCAGGATGCGGTACCAGGGTGAACCCTCGCCGGAGGAACACCGCGCCTGCCTCGGAGCCGCCCAGGAACTTCAGCAGCGCGCGGGCTTGCCGCGTGTCGCCCTGCCGGGTCACGGCGAACGGATAGGTAATCGGATCGTGGCTATCGGCGGGGAAGGTGCCGATCACCGACACGCCCGGGCTTGCCGCGGCGTCAGTCGCATAGACGATCCCCGCCGGCGCCTCGCCCCGCTCCACCAGCAGCAGCGCGCCGCGCACGTTCGCCGTTCGCGCCAGGCGAAATTCCAATTGTCCCCACAGACCCAGCCTTCTCAGCGCCTGCTCAGCGTAGATGCCGACCGGCACATGCGCCGGATCGCCGGTCGCCAGCCGCCCGTCGCCGCCCAGCAGCGCCGCCAGGTCCATTCCTGGTTTAATCGCCACGGGCGCCATCTTTGAAGCTGTGGGTGCGATCAGCACCAGGCTGTTGCCAAGCAGGTTCTGGCGCGTGCCGGCGGCTACCTGACCCTTGGCTTCCAACTCGTCCATCCATTGCGTGTCGGCGGAGGCGAACAGGTTGGCCTCGGCCCCCTGCTCGATCTGGCGCACCAGGATGGAGCTGGCGGCGAACGACAGCACCGGCTTCTCGTGCCCGGACGCCTCCCATAGCTTGGCGACATCGTTCATCGCTTCGGTCAGGCTGGAGGCCGCGAACACCGTCAGGCCCTCGGCTTGCGCGGCGCGCATCGGCAAAGGCAGCATCAAGGCAAGTGCCAGCAGAAAGCCAAGTGCCAGCAGCAGCCGGACCATCGTCGTCTCCCGTGGTTGCGGCAGGCACCCTATATCGGCAGGACACCTCCTGTCGCGCGCGACCCGACGGAGCCAGCCCGATGGAACCAGTCATGGACCTGCCGATGCCGTTCACGCCGATCCTCGTCATCGTCGCAATCGTCGTGCTGATCGTGCTGCTGCGGTCGGTGCGCGTCGCCAGCGAGTGGCAGCGCGCGGTGGTGCTGCGCCTCGGCCGGTTCTCGGGTGTGCGCGGCCCGGGCCTGTACCTGCTGTTTCCCTTCATCGACACGGTCGCGCAAACGGTCGACATGCGCATCCAGACCACCATCATCACCGCTGAGCAGGCGCTGACCCGCGACACCGTCGCGGTCGGCGTCGATGCCATTGTGTTCTGGCAGGTCGAGAACGCCGAGCACGTTGCCATCCGCATCACCAACTACCGCGAGGCGATCGAGCGCGTGGCGCAGACCAGCCTGCGCGAGATGATCGGCGCCACCGACCTGTCCCGGCTGCTGTCGGACCGCCGCGCCGCCGACGAGCGCCTGCGCCAGACGATCACCGAGAAAACCGCGACCTGGGGCGTGATGGCGCGCAGCGTCGAGATCAAGGACGTCATCATCCCTCGCGAGTTGCAGGACGCGATGAGCAGGCAGGCCCAGGCGGAGCGGGAAAAGGACGCTCGCGTCACCCTGGCCAGCGCCGAGCGCGAGATCGCTGAGCAGGTCCTGGCCGCCGCCGCGATCTATGGCCGCGATCCGGTGGCCCTGCAGCTGCGCCAGATGAATCTGCTCTACGAGATGAACAAGGAGCGCGGCACCACCGTGCTAATCCCCACCGACATGGCGGCCAGCCTGGGCGCGATGTTCGGACCCAAACCGTAAGAAGGTCCCGGCCGCCTTCAGGCCCCGGAACAGAGTTCAACCGCGTAGGGCGGAAAAGCCCTTGCGCCTTCCGCCGTCGCCACGCCGTCGATCAACGCAAGCACCGCATCGGCCTGGCCCTTCAGGCAGTAACGAACGTCCACCCAATCCCGATACAAACCCGGTCGCCCCGACCGGATCAGCGCGCAAGCCTGCTCGACGCTGGCGAACAGGCATTCCTGCGGCCAAAGCGACTCCGCGCCCGGAAAATCGTGGATGACGGGAAACGCCCCGCAACCCATCGCCTCGCCGATGTTCAGGCCGAAGCTTTCATACATCGTGGTTGAGAGCAGGACGCCCTTGCCCGCGTACCAGGCCGGCATGTCCGCGACCGCGCCTTCGAACCGGATGGCGCCGCCGAGGTCGAGCCGGCCGACCATGCGCTCCAGGTAGCGCGCCGTGCGGATGTCGGAAAACGGCCCGGCAACATGAAACCTATACCTGTCATCCAGCCGCCGCAGATGATGCGCGATCTGCAGCAGCAGCATCGGATTCTTTTTCGGCTCGACATGCCCGACCCAGCCGACCGCAAACCGGTCTGCGGGCACGCGCGGATCGGGTCTGAACCGGTCCATGTCGATGCCGTTGGCGATCACCGGCATCGACGTCTCGCGGCAGGCCGGGAACCTCGATCGCACGACTTCGAAAATATCGCGCCCGACCGTCACCAGCGCATCGACGCACGACCAGTCGATCTGGCCTGGATAGTCGGTCTGCAGCGCCTCAATCGAGTGCAGCCGCACGATGCAGCCCCGGTCTGCCAGCAGGCCCGACCGGGTCGCCCAGACCGCGTGGTCCCAGCACCATTCGAGCCATACGATCTCCGCCCAGCCGATCGCCGCGGCAAGCTCGTCGCCCGGAGCGAGCGAAACGAACCGGACCTCGTGGCGGCTTTCGAGTGCCGCCATCAGCGGGGAGAGAAAGCTGTCGTGGCGTCCCTTGACGCGGTCGGCCAGAAGCAGACGAGCCAGATCAGCCTCCCGATGCGGTATCCCAGCAAGTCAGGCTAGCGCGGCCGGGTTGCCGGTTGATGAACGCCGGCATGGGAAATGGGCTTCGTCGCGGCCTGCTGGGCCACGCGGTAGGCGTCCAGCTGACGCGGATCGGGCAGCTGTTCGGTTACCCGCCCGGCCGTGTCGCGAAACTCGATCACCACCAGGCCGAGTGCCGGATCGATCCGCATGCTGGGGTTGGGCCTGGCGTTGCCGACCGTGGGTGAGGGCCGCGAAGCGGCGGGAGTGGCATCGGTGCCCGCGGCCGCCCGAGACCCGGCCCCAGCCGGCGGCGCAGGCTGGACCGAAAGATCATTCGGCATGTCGCAACTCCGGGCGAGCGCCGTTCTGGCGATGAAACAAACCTCAGAATACGACGATCGGGATAAGAGTCGGTTAACGAAGTTCGGTTCTGGTCAGGCCGGTCGAAAACCCAGCCGCGTGCCCAGCCAGCCGCGCAACGCCAGCAGCGCCGCCGTGTCGGCCGTCGCCTCGGCCAACGCGGTCGTGCTCGCGATGCCGCCGGCGACGCGTACCGCCATGGCGCCGGCCGCCTGGCGCAGCTCGCCTATCTCGGTTGCCTCGCCGCCGGCACGCCGCCACAGCGCAACCATCGCGGCAGGCGTAAGCGGCGGCAGCACCGCGGCAAATTCCAGCTGCACCGCGGCGGCGACAGCGCGCCAGGCATCGAACAGCGCGCCATGGGGCGTGGCGTCGAGCGATGCGGCGCACAGCTCGGCAAAGTGGGGCACATCCGGAAACGCCGGATCGCGCACCCGCCGCCCGGTCCCGTCCATTTCGCCGAGCGTGAACACCGGTTCGAACCGGCCGGCGCGGAGGCCCTCATGCGCCGCGGCGCCACGCAGCAGCACGGCATCGACCCGCCCCGCAGCCAGCCCTCGCAGCCTTGCCCCGGTATCCAGGCCGGCCGGCTGCATCACCGCCACCGGCCGGGCGCCGAGCAACTCCATTGCCAGCAGGGCGGCGAGGTCCGGCCCCGCGACCGAGGCTGTGGCGACCCGCACTTCACGGCCGGCGGCCAACGAAGCCGCGCCTGCGCGCGCCACCACCACGCCGGATACCACGCCGGTCATCAGCGGCATCCACTGACCGATGTCGAATTTCGCCCGCGGGTCGCCGACCAGCCACGCCAGCGCGGCGGCCCCAGGGGCCAGCATCAGGCTGGCGCCATCCGGATCGGTGCGCGCCTCGAACCGGTTGGCGCCGGTGACGCCGTCGGCCGCGCCGACCGTGACCGGCCGCAGCCGGGTGCCCGGGGGCAGGGTGCGGCCGAGTGCCGCCAGCACCCGGCCGGCCCAGAAATCAAGGCTGCCCTCGGCTGGGCCGGCAACGGTCGCGATTATTTCGGACGGAAAAATCTCGATCGCGCCGGATGACAGGCTCGGTACCGGCGCCGCCAGCACACGCGTCGCGATACCGCCGGACAGCAGTCCCGCGGCGAGCAGAAGCAGATCACGTCGTGGCATCCGATGGCTCATCTCGCCGTCTCCTGCACGCGGCTGGCGTGCGATGTGGCGGCCGTCGCAGCAAGACCGGCTTTCACCTCTACCGAACCGCCGCGATATGGCAAGGTGTCGGCGAACGCTTAACGTTCCCGTGCCGCTCAGCTGTCGTAGGCGATCAGCGTCTCGACAGGCACGCCGAGCCGCTGGCGGCCGTTGAGGAAAGTCAGCTCGATCAGCGCCGCCGCCGCCGTTACCGTGGCGCCGACCCGGGTCAGCAGGGCGATGCCGGCCGCCATCGTGCCCCCCGTCGCCAGCAGGTCATCGACCAGCACGACGCGCTGGCCGGGCCGGATCGCGTCGGCCTGGATCTCGATCCGGTCGGTGCCGTATTCGAGCTGGTAGTCGAGCCCGACGGTTTCGCCCGGCAGCTTCCCGCGCTTGCGCAGCATGACGAAGCCGCAGCCCAGCTTGAGCGCCAGTGGCGCCGCGATCAGGAATCCACGGCTTTCCACCCCGGCCAAAAGGTCCGGCTGGTAGGCGCGGACCATCTTGGCCATCCGCCCCATCGCCACCTGCCAGGCATCCTCATGACGCAACAGCGTTGAAATGTCGTAGAAAAATATGCCCGGCTTGGGAAAATCAGGAATGCCGCGGATGTGGTCCTTGAGGTCCATGGTGGGTCGGCCTTCCCTGGCAGCTTGAAGCAGCCGGCTTGTACTGTCCAAGGCTCCAGGCAGCAACCGGGTGGAAGGTCACTCGACCCGCAACGCCGAATATGCGGCGATCCGCCCGCCGGGATCCTCCAGCGTGGCCAGCCGCAGCGCTCCCAGGACCGCGAAACGCTGGGTCAGCACGCGCCGCGCCGGAGCCGCCATGCGGTGCATGGGCGCCTCGCGCAGCAGGCTCGCCTCCAGCCCGTCGGCGACGATCAGCCCGGTATCCGGCGGCAGCAGGTCACACGGGAAGTCGGTGTCGACGGCGAACAGCAGCGCGTCGCACCAGTCGCGGTATTCCGGCCATTTGGCGTCGGTCAAAAAATCGCGAACTCCCGACTTGACCTCGATGCAGGCGAAGCCGCCATCCGGGCGCAGCGCCATTATGTCGGCGCGCCGCCCGTTCGGCAGCTTGACCTCGTGCAGGGGCGCCCAGCCGAGCAGCAGGCACAGCCGCGCCGCGGCACGGCGGATCTGAGCCGAACGTTCCGGAAAGGACAGGACACCGGGGTCGTCAAGGATGCTCAATCTGATCGATCGCCTCGGCCAGCGTCACGTCACGCGCGCTTAGCCCGCCGACATCGTGCGTCGACAGCACGATCGCCACCTTGTTCCAGGCGTTCGACCAGTCGGGATGGTGGTCCTGCTTCTCGGCCAGCATAGCGACGCGGGACATGAAACCCCAGGCGGCGGAGAAATCGGAAAAACGGAACACCCGGCTGATCGAGTTGCCGTCATCCGCCACCGTCCACTCCGGCAGCCTTTCCGGCAGCACCCGCCGCTCGGCCTCGTTCAACTGCACGATCATGCTCAAATCCTATGTTACCTGACGCCATTACTTGACGCCATCCGGCGTCGCGTTGCTTCTAGCGCGATGAGCGCCTCCTACTCACCCCGCCCGAACTTCGGACCGCCGCCGAGCACCGACGACATCGCCGAACTGGCCGAGCGCGCCCTGTCGGCGATTCCCGCCCGGCTGGCGATGCATGTCCGCGGCGTCGGCATCATGGTCGAGGACATGCCCGACGACGAGGCCCTGGAGGAACTCGGCATAGACAGCGCGTGGGAGCTGACCGGCCTATACCGCGGAACCCCGATCACCGAGCGCAGCGTGACCGACGTGACCCGCCAGCCGGACATGATCTTCCTGTTCCGCGAACCTATACTATTGGAATGGATCGAGACCGGCGAGGAGCTCTACAAGCTCGTCCGCGCCGTGCTGGTGCACGAGATCGCGCATCATTTCGGTTTTTCCGACGAGGACATCTCCGTCCTCGAAGCCGAGATGGACGAGTAAATTCCCGGTGAGTGTCATCGTCCTGACATCGCACGCCCAGCCTGACCACGGCTACGGGTTGCAGCCACGCAACCTTGGGAACAGCCGATGTCCGACACGATGCTGCAAAGCGGCCTGGCACCCGGTCAGGACTCTCGCCCGAAGATGGACGGCAAGCCGCATGTCGGCGGCGCCATCGCCTTCTTCGTCGCGCTCATCGCGGCGCTGGGCTTCACCGCCTACCACGTGCTGGCCGACATCAACGCGGCCGGCGGCATCACCCTGGCCACCGGCGCCTTCGTGCTGCTTGGGCTGGCACTGCTGATCGCGCTCGGGTTCGAGTTCGTCAACGGCTTCCACGACACCGCCAACGCCGTCGCCACCGTGATCTACACCCACAGCATGCCGCCGCTGGTCGCCGTGGTGTGGTCCGGCCTGTTCAACTTCCTCGGCGTGCTGCTGTCCACCGGCGCAGTCGCCTACAGCATCGTCAACCTGCTGCCGGTCGAGCTGATCCTTCAGGTCGGCAGCGGTGCCGGCTACGCCATGATCTTCGCGCTCTTGCTGGCGGCGATCATCTGGAACCTGGGCACCTGGGCGTTCGGCATCCCCAACAGCTCCTCGCACGCCCTGGTCGGCTCGATCATGGGCGTCGGCCTCGCCAACCAGTTCATGGCGCCGGCGGGCTCGGGCACCTCGGGCGTCGATTGGAAGCAGGCGCTGACGGTGGGCGAGGCGCTGCTGTTCAGCCCGGTGGTCGGCTTCGTGTTCTCGGCACTTCTGCTGCTGGTGTTCAAGGCGTTCATCAAGAACAAGGCGCTCTACACCGCGCCGGAGGGCAACAAGCCGCCGCCGCCCTGGATCCGCGGGCTGCTGATCCTGACCTGCACCGGCGTGTCGTTCGCCCATGGCGGCAACGACGGGCAGAAGGGCATGGGTCTGATCATGCTGATCCTGATCGGCGCCGCGCCCACCGCCTACGCGCTCAACCGCGCCATTCCCGAAAGTGCCACGCCGCATTTCGTCGAAAGCGCGGGCCGCGCGCAGGCCGTGTTCCAGGCCCATGCCGGCGTTCCCGCCGGCAAGTCGCTGGTGCCCGAGACCGCCGCCGAGGCCGCCGCCGGGCGGGCGAAGGTCGGCGATGCGCTGAAGACCAAGGACGTCAACCATCCGGAGGTCATGGCGGCCCTCGCCAGCCTGTCCAGCGACATCGCCAAGCAGGTAAAGGGCTATGGCGCCATCGCCACGATCCCGGCCGAGGCGGTGTCGAACGTGCGCAATGACATGTACCTGACCTCCGACGCGATCCGGGTGCTCGGCCCCAAGGCGGCGGGCTTCAGCGGCGAGGATCTCGCCACGCTGAAAGCCTTCCGCAGCGACCTCGACGCCGGCACGCGCTTCATCCCGACCTGGGTCAAGGTCTCGGTCGCGGTGGCGCTCGGCCTCGGCACCATGGTCGGCTGGAAGCGGATCGTGGTCACGGTGGGCGAGAAGATCGGCAAGACCCACCTGACCTACGCCCAGGGCGCCTCGGCCGAGCTGGTGGCGATGACGACGATTGGCCTCGCCGAAGGCTACGGCCTGCCGGTCTCGACCACCCACATCCTGTCGAGCGGCGTCGCCGGCACCATGGCCGCCAACGGCTCCGGCCTGCAATGGAGCACGATCCGCAACATGGCGCTGGCCTGGGTGATGACCCTGCCGGCGGCGATCGCGATCGCCGGCTGCCTTTACGTGCTGCTTAGGCAGGTGTTCTAAAAGCGCCGGGCCGCTTCACAACAGCGGCTCGATCAGCCTCGCGCGCCATTCCAGCAGCCGCTCATGCCACGAGCGGGCGCGCCAGGCGGCAAGTTCGATTCGCTCCGAGGCCGCGACGTCGTCCGCGAACATCGCCTCCATCTCGCGCCCGAATGCAGCGTCGATGACCACGGCGTCGATCTCGTTGTTGTAGACGATGCTGCGCCAGTCGAGGTTGGACGAGCCGACAATGCTGTAGAGGCCGTCGATCACCGCGGTCTTAGCGTGCAGCACGACGCCCTGGCGCTCATGGATGCCGACGCCGTCCTCCAGCAGGTCGCCGTAGGCGGCGCGGCCCGAGGCCATCGCTAGGTCGCTGTCGCTTTTAGCCGGCACTACCAGCTGCACGTCGATGCCGCGGCTGGCGGCATCCCGAAGGGCATGCCGCAGGTCGGGCGGCGGAGAGAAGTAGCCGGTGGTGAGGTGGACCGAACGCTGCGCCAGGGTGATCGCCACGATCAGGGTGCGGTAGATCGCCGGCCGGTCCTGGTCGGGCGCGCCGTCCAGCGCCAGCACCCGCGCTTCGCCGCGGATCCAGCCCGGTGTCGGCGGCGGCGCGGGCAGGGCATAGGCATGCTGATCCTCCCAGGTTGACCCGAACAGCGCCTGGAACTGCGCCACGGCCGGTCCCTCGATGCGCACGTCGGTGTCGCGCCACGGCAGGTCCATCACGTCGGCGACCTTGAAGTCGGCGGCGGCAGGGGCGTCGGCCGGGTTCAGGTAGACCTTGCTGATGTTCACCCCACCGGTGATCGCCACCTGCCCATCTACCACCAGCAGCTTGCGGTGGTCGCGGTGGTTGACCGTCAGCGGGACGCGGTCAGTCAGGCGCATCGGGTTGTATTCCAGCACGCGCACGCCGGCAGCGCGCAGCCGGTCGAACAGCTTACGGTCGGTGCCGCTGGAACCGACGGCGTCGAATATCAAATGGATCTCCAACCCCTCGGCGCGTTTGCGCAGCAGCAGATCGGCGAACCGCGTGCCCTGCTCGGTGTCGAAGGTGTAACTTTCCATGTCGATCTGCCTGGTGGCCGACCGGATCGCCGCTTCCATCGCGGCGTAGGTCGCGCGGCCATCGCGCAGCAAGTCGACGCGGTTGCCGGCGATGAAGACGCGCCCGGCGATGCGCTCGGTCTGGCGCGCCAGCAGCTCGGGACCTTCCGGCCGCCCCGGGCTGCTCGCCGCCTGCGCGATGTTGGCATCGACCGATGGCGGGCTGGCGCAGCCGGACATCAGCAACAGCGTGGCGAGTGTCGCCGGCAACCTCACGCCCGGCGTTCCCGGTCCAGCGCCGCCACGAAGGCGGCGATTCCAACCTGGCGCTCGGTGCGCGTGCGAGCCGCGACCAGGATGGCGCGGACCTGCGCCAGGGTCGGCTCGAACCGGTCGTTGAGCACCACATGGTCGAACTCGTGCCAATGCGAGATCTCGTCATGCGCCGTGGTCATGCGCCGGGCGATCTCCTGGCGCGTGTCGGCGGCGCGTTCGTGCAGCCGGCGTTCCAGCTCCGCCATCGACGGCGGCAGCAGGAAGATGCCGACGACGTCGCCCGGCAGCGCCGCCCGAAGCTGGCGGTAGCCCTGCCAGTCGATGTCGAAGATCACGTCCCGCCCGGCCGCCAGCGCCGCCTCGGCCGGCGCGCGGGGGCTGCCGTACTGGTTGCGGCCGAACACGCGCGCATATTCCAGGAAGCCGTTAACCGCGATCATGGCGTCGAACTCGCCCGCATCGCGGAAATGGTAGTGCACGCCGTCGCGCTCGTCGGGGCGCGGCTTGCGGGTCGTCACGCTGATCGACAGCGACAGGGCCGGTTCGTTCTCCAGCAGCGCGCGGGTGATGGCACCCTTGCCGCCACCGGAAGGCGCCGCGATGACCAGGCAGAGCCCGCGTCTTCGGATGGGCTGCCGGTTGTGCTGCCGATCTGGGGATGGCACCTCAGTCATTCGACGTTCTGCACCTGCTCGCGCAGCTGCTCGACCGTGGCCTTCAACGCGAGGCCGGTCGTCGTCAGCGCGACGCTGGCGGATTTGCTGCACAGCGTGTTGATTTCGCGGTTGAACTCCTGCGTCAGGAAATCCAGCCGGCGGCCGATCGGCGCGGCCTCGGCCATCAGCCCGTCCGCCGCGTGCAGGTGGGCATCCAGCCGATCCAGCTCCTCGCGCACGTCGGAGCGCTGGGCGAGCACCGCGACCTCCTGTGCGATGCGTTCCTCGGGCAGGCCACGTGTTTCTTCCAGCAACGCGCGAAGGTTCTCCATCATCCGCGCGCGTTGCGCCGCGGGCTGGTCGGCGGCTTCGATCACGGCGGTGGCGCAGAGCGCCGCGATCTCGGCGAGTTGGCCGGCGAGCGTCGCCGCCAGCCGGGCACCCTCGGCCCGGCGGGAGACGACAAGCCGGTCAAGCACCAGCGTGAACCCAGCCTGGACCGCGGCGAAGGCGGCTGCTTCCTGCTCGCCGGTCTGCTCCGGGGCCGACTGGCGCAGCACTCCCGGCAGCGCCAGCAGCGCCTCGGCCTGAGGCGGTGCCGCGCCGGGGATCCTTGACTGCAGATCGAGCGCCAGGCTCAGCATCTGTTGGAGGACCACGGGATCGGCGGCAATCCGGGTTTGATCATCACGCTTGACGGACAGGTTGGCGGTGACGTTGCCGCGCTTCAGCAGCCGGCCGGCTTGTTCGCGGAACGCCGGTTCCAACGCGTCCATACCGGGCGGCAGGCGAAAGCGCAGGTCGAGGCCGCGTCCATTGACGCTGCGCATCTCCCAGGCCCAGCTCAGCCCGGCCTCGATGCCCTCGCTGCGCGCGAATCCGGTCATCGAGGCAAGCATCAGCATTGCGAGTCTTCTCCTGGTTGACCGCGTTCTATCAGTGTGCCGCCGCTTGCGCGAACCAGGCGTTACCGCGCCGCCGCAAGCGCCCGGTAGCGCGCGACATTCCGAACATGGTCCTCGAGCGTGCGGGCGAAAACATGGCCGCCGGTGCCGTCGGCGACGAAATACAGGTCGTCGCCCGGCGCCGGATGCAGGGCCGCGTGCAGGCTGGCGGTTCCGGGTGCTGCGATCGGCCCCGGCGGCAGGCCGCGGATGCGGTAGGTGTTGAACGGATCGTCGCGCTCCAGGTCGGCGCGCGACACCGGTCGGTCGAGCACGCCGAGCCCGGCCGAGGCGCCGTAGATCACGGTCGGATCCGATTGCAGCCTCATTCCGGCGCGCAGCCGGTTGATGAACACCGCCGCAACCCGTGGCCGCTCGTCGGCCAGCGCGGTCTCGCGCTCGATGATGCTGGCCAGGATCAGTGCGTCCTGCTTCGAGTTGAACGGCAGGCTTTCCGCCCGCCCGGCCCATTCCTGGTCCAGCGTCTTCTGCAGAGC
>JANXRT010000093.1 GCA_025356735.1 Acetobacteraceae bacterium
GAGGAATTCGATCCGCCGCGCGCCAGCGCCCAATCCAGCCGGTGCAGCCAATGCGGCGTGCCGTTCTGTCAGGTGCATTGCCCGCTGAACAACAACATCCCCGATTGGTTGAAGCTGACCGCCGAGAACCGGCTGGAGGAAGCCTACGAGATGTCGTCGGCGACCAACAACTTCCCCGAAATTTGCGGCCGCATCTGCCCGCAGGACCGGCTTTGCGAGGGCAACTGCGTCATCGAGAAGGGCTTCGAAAGCGTCACCATCGGCGCGGTCGAGCGCTTCATCACCGACAACGCGTTCCAGCAGGGTTGGGTCAAGCCGATCCGCCCGCGTCGCGAGCTGGAAAAATCCGTCGGCATCATCGGCGCCGGTCCGGGCGGTCTCGCCGCGGCCGAGCAATTGCGCCGCATCGGCTACCAGGTGACCGTCTATGACCGCTACGACCGCGTAGGCGGGCTGATGATCTACGGCATTCCGAACTTCAAGCTGGAAAAGGAGATCGTGCTGCGCCGGTGGAAGCTGATGGAGGAGGGCGGCATAAAATTCGAGCTGAATTGCGCCGTCGGCCAGGATGTTTCCATGGCCGAGCTTCGGCAACGCCATGACTCCATCCTGATCGCGACCGGTGTCTACAAGCCGCGCGATATCGGCGGACCCGGCGTCGGATTGCTGGGCATCGTGCCGGCGCTCGATTTTCTGATCGCCTCCAACCGGGACAACCTCGGTGACGACGTGCCCGATTTCACCTCCGGCGCGCTCAACGCGGCGGGCAAGAACGTGGTGGTGATCGGCGGCGGCGACACCGCGATGGACTGCGTCCGCACCGCCGTGCGCCAGGGTGCGCTCAGCGTGAAATGCCTTTACCGCCGCGATCAGGCCAACATGCCGGGATCGATGCGCGAGGTGCGGAATGCCCAGGAGGAGGGCGTGGTGTTCGACTGGCTGGCTTCGCCTGAGGCCTTCCACGGCGACACAACCGTTACCGGCGTGCGCACCGTGCGGATGTACTTGGGCTTGCCGGATGTCACCGGACGCCAGGCGGTCGAGGTCATCGCCGACAGCCACTTCGTCACCGAGGCCGACCTGGTGATCAAGGCGCTCGGCTACGATGCCGAGGATCTGCCTGGGATGTTCAACGAACCGGAGTTGAAGACCACGCGCCGTGGCACCCTGGCGATCGACTCGCGCAGCTTCATGACCGGGCTGCCCGGCGTGTTCGCCGCCGGCGACATCGTGCGCGGCGCCTCGCTGGTGGTGTGGGCGATCCGCGACGGGCGCGATGCGGCGGCGCAGATGCATCTCTACATGCAGCAGGTCGCCAGGATGCAGCTGGCCGGCGTCGCCGCCGTCGCCGCTGAATAGAAAGGGCCAAAGATGTCGGACGCAATCGAGACTGGCCCGGAATTCCTGGCCGCATGGGACGCCAACGCCCAGGCGCTTCACCACACCTACAGCGCGTCGCAGGAGCATGATGCCTGCGGCGTCGGCCTGGTTGCCGCACTGGATGGGAAACGACGCCGCGACGTAGTGGTGGCCGGTATCGACGCGCTGCGCGCCGTCTGGCACCGCGGCGCCGTCGATGCCGACGGCAAGACCGGCGACGGCGCCGGCATCCACATTGAGATCCCGCAGGATTTCTTCGCCGCCGCCGTGGTGCGTGGCGGCGATACGCTGCGCCCCGGTCCGATCGCGGTCGGCCAGGTATTCCTGCCGAAAACCGATCTAGGCGCGCAGGAGCGCTGCCGGCAGATTGTCGAGACCGAGATCCTGCGCATGGGCTTTTCGATCTATGGCTGGCGCCAGGTGCCGATCAACGTCGAGGTGATCGGCGAGAAGGCCAACGCCACTCGCCCCGAGATCGAGCAGATCATGATCTGGAACTCCAAGGGCGCCACGGCCGAGGCGTTCGAGCGCGACCTCTATGTCGTGCGCCGTAGAATCGAGAAGCAGGCGATCGCGTCGCAGATTTCGGAACTCTATTTCTGCTCGCTGTCGTCGCGCTCGATCATCTACAAGGGCATGTTCCTGGCCGCCAGCCTGACCGACTTCTATCCGGACCTGCTCGATCCGCGGTTTGTTTCGCGGTTCGCGATCTATCACCAGCGCTACTCGACCAACACGTTCCCGACCTGGAAGCTGGCGCAGCCGTTCCGCATGCTGGCGCATAACGGCGAGATCAACACGGTGACGGGCAACGTCAACTGGATGAAGAGCCACGAGACGCGGCTGGCCGACATGGGCTTCGGCGAGCATGTTGATGAACTCAAGCCCGTGGTGCAGGCCGGGGGTTCCGACACCGCGGCACTCGACAACGTGTTCGAGGTGCTGGTGCGTGGTGGGCGCGACGCGCCGATGGCCAAGGCGCTGATGATCCCGCCCAGCCTCGCGGTCAACGCCAGCCTGAAGCCGGCGCATCGCGACATGATCCTTTACTGCAACTCCGTTATGGAGCCATGGGACGGCCCGGCGGCGATCGCCGCCACCGACGGGCGCTGGGTCATCGCCGGCCTCGATCGCAACGGGCTGCGGCCGCTGCGCTACACGATCACCAGGAATGACCTGCTGGTCGTTGGCTCCGAGACCGGCATGGTGAAATTCGACGAGACCGACATCGTCGCCAAGGGTCGCGTTGGTCCGGGCCAGACCATCGCGGTCGATCTCGATGGACCGAAATTCTATCGCGACGATGACATCAAGGATCTGCTCGCCGCGCGCCATCCGTTCGGCGAATGGGCCGAGCGGATGACGGCGATCGACACGCTGATCCGCAACCCGGAACCGGCGCCGACCCTGTACGAGGGCCAGGAGCTGCGCCGCCGCCAGATCGCCATGGGTGCCACGCTCGAAGAGCTCGAGATGATCCTGCACCCGATGGTCGAGGACGCGCAGGAGGCCACCGGCAGCATGGGCGACGACACCCCGGTCGCGGTGCTGTCGGCGCGCTATCGCGGGCTGCACCACTACTTCCGGCAGAATTTCAGTCAGGTGACGAACCCGCCGATCGACAGCCTTCGCGAAACACGCGTGATGACCTTGCGCACCAGGCTCGGCAACCTCGGCAACGTCCTCGACGAGGACGCGACGCAGTGCGACCTGCTGCAGCTGGGCAGCCCGGTGCTGGGCAACGCCGAGTTCCTGGCGATGCGCGACTACATGGGCGCCACCGCCTGCGTGGTGGACTGCACCTTTCCCGTCGCCGACGGCGAGACAGGGTTGCGCCGGGCGCTGGAACGCATCCGCCGCGAGGCCGAGGACGGCGTGCGCGCCGGCTGCGCCCACGTCATCCTGACCGATGAGACCGCGGGCGCCGACGATGCCGCGATTCCGATGATCCTGGCGACCGGCGGCGTGCACACCCACCTCGTCGGCCAGTCACTGCGCACCTTCACCAGCCTGAACATCCGGTCGGGCGAGTGCATGGACGTGCACTATTTCGCCGTGCTGATCGGTGTCGGTGCCACCACGGTCAATGCCTATCTGACCGAGGAATCCATTGCCGAGAGGCAGCGGCGCGGCCTGTTCGGCGCAATGAGCCAGAGTGAGGCGGTCGGGCGCTACCGCAAGGCCGTCGATAAGGGCCTACTCAAGATCATGGCCAAGATGGGCATCTCCGTCCTGTCCTCGTATCGCGGCGGCTGCAACTTCGAGGCGATCGGGCTGTCGCGAGCCATGGTCGGCGAGTTCTTCCCTGGCATGCAGTCGCGGATTTCCGGCATCGGCCTGGCCGGCATCGCGCAGAAGGTGCTGGCGCTGCACGCGATCGCCTGGGACTCGGATTTCGCCACCCTGCCGGTCGGCGGCATCTACCGGCTGCGGCGCAACGGCGGCGAGGCGCACGCGTTTGATCCGGCGCTGATCCACACGCTGCAAAGCGCGGTTGCCACCGACAGCTTCACCCTGTACCGCCGCTACGCCGACGCCATTCGCGCCCTGCCGGCGGTGGCGCTGCGTGACCTGCTCGAATTCCGCCACGACCTCGTCACGCCGATCCCGGTCGACGAGGTCGAGAGCATCACTGAAATCCGCAAGCGTCTTGTGGCACCCGGCATTTCGCTGGGCGCGCTCAGCCCGGAGGCGCACGAGACCTTGTCGATCGCCATGAACCGGATCGGCGCGCGATCCGACAGCGGTGAAGGCGGCGAAGATGCGGCGCGCGCAAAACCCCGCGCCAACGGCGACAACGCCTCCTCCGCTATCAAGCAGATCGCCTCGGGCCGGTTCGGCGTCACCGCGGAGTACCTCAACAACTGCCGCGAGATCGAGATCAAGGTCGCCCAGGGCGCCAAGCCCGGCGAGGGCGGCCAGTTGCCCGGCTTCAAGGTCACCGGGCTGATCGCCAAATTGCGCCATGCGACGCCCGGCGTGATGCTGATCAGCCCGCCGCCGCACCACGACATCTACTCGATCGAGGATCTGGCTCAGCTCGTTTACGATCTAAAACAAATAAACCCTGACGCGAGCGTCTGCGTGAAGCTGGTTTCGCGCTCGGGCATCGGCACCATCGCCGCCGGCGTCGCCAAGGCGATGGCCGACACCATCCTTATCTCCGGCCATTCCGGCGGCACCGGAGCCTCGGCCCAGACATCGGTGAAATATGCCGGGCTGCCGTGGGAGATGGGGCTGTCGGAAACGCACCAGGTGCTGATGCTCAACCGGTTGCGCCACCGCGTCCGGTTGCGCACCGATGGCGGCATCAAGACCGGCCGCGACGTGGTCATCGCCGCCATGCTCGGCGCCGAGGAGTTCGGCATCGGCACCGCCTCGTTGATCGCGATGGGCTGCATCATGGTGCGCCAGTGCCACTCCAACACCTGCCCGGTCGGCGTCTGCAGCCAGGACGAGACGCTCCGCGCCAAGTTCGACGGCAGCCCGGAGAAAGTCATAAACCTGTTTTCGTTCATCGCCGAAGATGTCCGCAACATCCTGGCCGAGCTTGGCCTGCGCAGCGTGCTCGACGCGGTCGGGCGGACGGACCTGCTGCATCAGGTATCGCGCGGCGCGGATTTCCTCGACGACCTCGACCTCAACCCGTTGCTGGCGCAGGCCGATCCCGGGCCGCATGCGCGCTACTGCACGCGGATCGGCCGCAACGAGGTGCCGGAGACGCTCGACGCGCAGATGATCGCCGATGCGCGGTCGCTGTTCGACCACGGCGAGAAGATGCAGCTGCAATACACGATCCGGAACACCCACCGCGCCATCGGCACCAAGATCAGCTCCCGAATCGTCCGCAAATACGGCATGGCGGGGCTGCAGCCCGGCCATCTCACGGTGCGGCTGCGCGGCTCGGCCGGCCAGTCACTGGGTGCGTTCGCGGTGCAGGGGCTGAAGCTGGAGGTCATCGGCGACGCCAACGACTATGTCGGCAAGGGGCTCTCGGGCGCGACCATCGTGGTGCGGACCTCGCCGTCGTCGCCGCTGAATTCGGAAAGCAACACGATTATCGGCAACACCGTGCTTTACGGCGCGACCGCCGGCGAGCTGTTCGCCTCCGGCCAGGCTGGCGAACGGTTCGCGGTGCGCAACTCCGGCGCCAACGCGGTGATCGAGGGCTGCGGCTCCAACGGCTGCGAATACATGACAGGCGGCACGGTGGTGATCCTGGGCGAGGTTGGCGACAATTTCGGCGCCGGGTTCACCGGCGGCATGGCCTTCGTCTATGACCCTGCCAACGAGTTCGCCTCCAGGGTTAACCCGGAAACGATCGAGTGGCAGCGCATCGCCCATCCGCACTGGTCCGGCCACGCCCGTGAGCTAGTCGCGCGGCACGTCGCGGAAACTCAAAGCCGCTACGCCGAACGGCTGCTGCATGACTGGGACAGCAACCTTCGGCATTTCTGGCAGGTGGTGCCGAAAGGCTTCGAGAAATTCCTGCCGGTGCCGCTAATGCTCGAGGAGGAAACCGCTCGACGTGCGTAAGGTCAGGCCCTTGAGGTTGGCGACGCGGTAGCGAAAATGCCATAACGCTGCGATGCGGTATCTCTATCATCTTCCGCTTTCTCCGTTCTCGCGCAAAGTTCGGCTGGTGCTCGCGGAAAAGCGTTTGCCGTTCGAGCTGAAAACCGAACGGGCCTGGGAAAGGCGGCCGGACTATCTCGATCTGAACCCGGCCGGCACAGTGCCGACGTTGCTGGAGGAGAACGGGTTGACGATCCCGGATTCCTCGGTGATCTGCGAGTACCTGGAGGAAGCCTATCCCGACATCCCGATGCTCGGCCGGTCGCTGGCCGAGCGGGTCGAGGTGCGCCGCCTTGCCGCCTGGTTTGACGGCAAGTTCAACGCCGAGGTCACCCGCAACCTGTATGGCGAGAAGCTGATGAAGCGGCTGGCCGGGCGTGGCAATCCGGACGCCCAGGCGATGCGGCTGGGTTTCGCCGGGCTTCGGCATCATCTGCAGTATATCGGCTGGCTGGCGGAGACCCGGAAGTGGCTGGCCGGCAGCACGATCTCGCTCGCCGACCTGGCCGCGGCTGCCCATCTCTCGGCGCTGGATTTCGGCGGCGACGTCGATTGGTCGATTTCGCCGCCCGCCCGTGACTGGTACGCGAAGATGAAGTCGCGGCCGAGCTTTCGGGCCATCCTGGCGGACCGGATTCCGGGCGCGGTCGCTTCTCCGCACTATGCGGATCTTGATTTCTGAAAAGTCCGGCCTCTCTGCCCAGACTTCCTACAGTTCCAGGCTTCTTACAGCCCCGACTTCCTACAGAACATCTGCAATGGCCGCGCGATAGCGGCGCAATGCAGCCAGATGATCGCCGAGCGATTTCCCGGCGATGCGATGATGGTGCCGGCGATGGAACGTCGTCGTCAGGCATATATGCGACGCTCCGGCTTCCTTCCAGAAGGCCGCCTCTCGCAGCCAGTCCGCTTCGGTGCCGGCGCCGCACGATGTCCAGACCTCAATGCCGATCGAGGCCGGATCGCGGCCCTCGGCCTCGGTCAGGCGGCGCAGCTCGGCAAAAACGTCGAGCGCCGTCCGGTCCGGCGGATAGGCGTTGGGCATCCAGCCATCGCCCCATTTTGCAATGCGCGGCAGGGTCTTTTCGTGATGGCCGCCATACCACACCGGCACCCGGCCCGATGCCGGCCGCGGCTGGATGCCGGCGTCGTCGATCGTGTGGTACTTGCCCTTGAGCGTGACGTGGTCCTGCCGCCACAGCGCCTGCATGACCTGCACCTGCTCCTCGGAGCGGCGGCCGCGATTGTGGAAGTTCTCGTTCAGCCCGACGAACTCGACCTCGTTCCAGCCGACACCGATGCCAAGCCGAAGCCGGCCGCCGCACAGCACGTCGAGGCACGCCGCCTGCTTGGCAACCAACGCCGTTTGGCGCTGCGGCAAGATCAGCACGCCGGTGGAAAAGCTCAGCTTCGGCGCGATGCCGGCCAGGTAGCCCAGCAGCACGAAGGGATCGTGGAACAGATCCTCCGACGTGTTGCGGCCAGGTTCCCAACCCGGGCGCGAGGCCGCGTTGGCGCCCAGCACGTGGTCGGGCGCTTCCAGGAAGTCATAGCCAAGCGCTTCCAGTCCCTGCGCGTACTCGCGCACCGTCGCCGGATCGCCACCGATATCGCCGAAAGGCACGAGTGCGCCGAGTTGCATGGCAGAAGCTCCGACTGAGAGCTTCATTTGTGCAAATCCGCCGGTCCGGGTCCAGGCCTAATCCGGGTCCAGGTCTAACTTGCTGCCTGGACCCGGATCGAGATGTGGCTAGACGTAATGCTCCGCCAGCGGGGAGAACCCGTTGAACCGCTGCGAGGCGTAGGTCGTCGTGTAGGCCCCGGCCGCCAGCAACTCGACGCGATCTCCGCATTCCAGGGCCAGCGGCATCCGGTAGTTAGACTTCTCGTACAGGATGTCCGCGCCGTCGCAGGTCGGGCCGGCGATCACGACCGGCCCCGAGGCCGAGCCGTCATGCGGGGTCATGATCCGGTACCGGATCGCCTCGCCCTCGGTCTCGGCCAGGCCGCCGAACCGGCCGATGTCGAGGTACACCCACCGGATCGGGTCCTCGGCGCCTTTGCGGCAGACCAGCACCACCTCCGACTGGATCACCCCTGCGTCGCCGACGATGAACCGGCCGGGCTCAATCAGCATCTCGGGCAGCG
>JANXRT010000094.1 GCA_025356735.1 Acetobacteraceae bacterium
GTCCGCCTCCTGCTCGGCCGCAAGCTCGCGGCCCTGATGCCGGCGCTGCCGGATGCCACGCGAAGCAGCATGAGCCGCGAGGCCTGCGCCACGTTGCGCGGCCTCGTCGCCGATCAGGCCGTGCGCGTCCGCGCGGCGATCGCCGACGTGCTCAAGGACATGGCTGACGCGCCGCGTGAGCTGATCCTGTGCCTGGCGCGCGATGCCGACTTTGCGGTCTGCGACCCGATCATCCGGCTGTCGCCGATGCTGACCACCGAGGACCTGCTGGCGCTGGTCGCCGTGCCGCCCAGCCCCGCCACGGCGCTCGCGGTGGCCCGGCGGCCAGACCTTAACGAGGCGATCTGCGACGCGGTCGCCGCCACCGCCGACAACGCGGCGATCCGCGCGCTGCTCGCCAACCCGTCCGCCGCCATCCGCGAGGCGACCCTGGACGCCCTGATCGCGCAGGCGGCGGACAAGATAGAGTGGCACCGGCCGTTGGTCGCGCGCCCGCGCCTGACGCCGCGCGCGGCGCGCGCGCTGGCCGAAATCGTCGCCGACCAGTTGCTTGCCGAGCTTGCCGGCCGGGCCGACCTGCCGCTCGATCTGGCCTTTAAGTTACGCCAGCGCCTCGTCCGGCGGATGGCTTCGCCTGCCGCTGTCGAACCTGCGGGCGAAGCCTTTCCGGCCGGCTTCCAGGCCGACCCGGATGCCGAGCAGGCGCTCGCCGTCGCCTACACCATGCTGGCCGCCGACCAGCTGAACGAGGCCGCGATGCTGGCTGCCCTCGATCGGCGCCAACCCCGCCTGGCCGGCGCCATGCTGGCCGCGATGGCTGAGGTTCCGATGGCGGTGGTCGATCGGGCGGCATCTTTGCGCAGCGCAAAGGGCATGGTCAGCCTGGCCTGGAAGGCCGGCCTGACGATGCATGCCGCCATTCCGCTACAGGTTCTGCTCGCCCGCATGGCACCCTTGTCCGCGCTGTCGCCAGGCCCCGGCGGCGGCTTTCCACTGGCGGTCGAGGAGATGCGATGGCAGCTCGATTTCCTTGGGCGGGTGGGCCGGTAGTTCCGGCGGGCGGCGCACCGCCTGGCCGAACGCAAAAAGCCCCGGGCGGAAACCCGGGGCTCTCAGCCGGCTTCGTCAAAAGCCTCAGCTGTTGCTGTTGCGGTTGCCCAGCAGCTGAAGCAGGAGCATGAACAGGTTGATGAAATTCAGGTACAGGCTGAGCGCATCGAACACGCTGCGCTTGCCGGCCTGGTCGCTGCCCTCGGCATAGGCGAACTGCACGTAGTCGGCCTTGATCCGCTGGGTGTCGTAGGCCGTCAGCCCGGTGAACACGACCACGCCGATGATGCTGATGGCGAACTGGATCGCCGAGCTGCCGACGAAGATGTTGACCACGCTGGCGATGATGATACCGAACAGGCCCATCATCAGGAAGCTGCCGAAGCGCGACAGATCGGCCTTGGTGACGTAGCCGTAGGCCGAGGTGGTGGCGAAGGTCGCGGCGGTGATGAAGAACACCCGCACGATCGACTCGTTGGTGTAGATGATGAAGATGTTGGTCAGGCTGGCGCCCATCGTGGCGCAGAACGCCCAGAACATCGCCTGCACGGCGGGGCGGGACATCTTGTTGACGCCGAAGCTCAGCACCAGCATGAAGCCCAGCGGAGCGAAGATCGAGACCATCGCCAGCGCCGTCGGCTGCAGCACCTCGCGGCCGGACGGCAGCACCGCGGTGCGGTAGAAGAACTCCATCAGCCCAGTGTGGGAGATGCCGTAAGCGACCGCGCCGGTCAGCAGCAGCCCTGACGTCATCCAGTTGTAGACCCGCAGCATGTAGGCACGCAGGCCGATGTCGAGCACTGCCGCGCTGGTTGCGGCCGATGCGCCCGGCGAAGTCCGGTAGTCAGGACTGAAGGCCATGTTTTCGATCTCCGTTGTGGGGCGGTTCCGCCCGATGAATGATTTCGTGAATCATCGGGCGTCGTTCAAGTGGAATCGGCCAGGCGGAACGCTTCATGAACAGGAATTCAGCTTACCGCAAGAATGAGACATTTGCTACCAGCACGTGGAAGGCCCGTTAATCCCGCAGCCAGGGGGAAGCCGGCGCCCGCAACGCGGCCTCGGTGCCGACGAAACCCAGCACCAGCATCGCCGCGACCGAGCACCCGATCGTCGCCGCCAGCGTGCCCGGCAGGAACGACCATGGGCTGTCCATGACGTAGTGCAGCACGCCGTAGCTGGCGGCGGTGCCGACCAACGCCGTGATCACGCCGGCGGCTGCGCCGATGACGCCGAACTCCACCATCCAGGCGCCGCGGATCTGCGACCGGCTGGCGCCCAGCACCTTCAGCACCACGGCGTCGCGCGTGCGCTTTCGCTGCCCGGCGGCGACGGCGCCGACCAGCACCAGCAGGCCGGCGACGAGCGTCAGCGAACCGGTCGCGGTCAGCGCCGTCGCCAGGCTGTCGATCAGGTCGGCGATGGCACGCAGCACGTCGGCGATCCGGATGCCGGTGACATTCGGCAGCGCGTCGGACACGCGGCGCAGCAGGCCCGCCTGCTCGGCATCCGGCACCCGCACAGTGGCGATCTCGGTATGCGGCGCGGCTTCCAGGAAGCCGGGGCTGGC
>JANXRT010000097.1 GCA_025356735.1 Acetobacteraceae bacterium
CAAACACCTCCATGGGCGTCGCGAGCTGCGCCGGGCGCCCACCCTCCAGCACCAGCAGCCGGTCGCCCAGCGTCATCGCCTCGACCTGGTCATGCGTGACATACAGGCTGGTTACACCCAGCCGCCGCTGCAACCGGCGGATCTCCGCCCGCATCTGCACCCGGAGCTTGGCGTCGAGGTTCGACAGCGGCTCGTCGAACAGCAGCACGTTGGGCGAGAAGGCGATCGCGCGGGCAACCGCGATGCGCTGCTGCTGGCCGCCGGACAAGTTGGCCGCCGGCCGGTCGGCGAGCCCGCGCATCTGCACCAGGTCGAGCACGCGCGCCACGTTGGCCTCGATCTCGGCGCGCGGCAGCCGGCGTATCTTCAGTCCGTAGGCGACATTCTCGAACACCGTCATGTGCGGCCAGATCGCGTAGGACTGGAACACCATCGAGAGGCCGCGCTTCTCGGCCGGCACGTTGCGGCGCTCCCACGCCGAATACATCGTCTGGCCATTGAGCCGGATGCTACCGCCGGAGGGGTCCTCCAGCCCGGCGATGGCACGCAGCGTCGAGGTCTTGCCACAGCCCGAGGGACCCAGCAGCGTCACCAGCTCGCCGGATCGGATCGCGAAGCTGACGCCGTTCACCGCCGCCACGTCGCCGTAATGGACCGTGAGGTTCGAAACCTCGATGCGCGCTTCGGACATCAGAGGGCGACCGTGGAAAAACGCCGTGCCACCGCAAGCAGCAGCCCGACCGCGGCGAACACGGTGGCGGTCAGCAGCAGTGCCATCGCCGCCGACAGCTCGGAGCTGGAGCTGAGCCATGCGTTGATGATGGCAGGCGCGATGACCTTGGAATTCGGTCCCATCAGGAAGATCGAGGCGCCAAGCTCACGGATGCTGGCGATGAAGATCAGCAGCCAGGCGGCGGCGATGCCGGGCCGCAGCAGCGGCAGTGAGATGGTGCACATCTGCTGCATCCAGGACGCGCCGCAGACCCGGGCGCATTCCTCCAGAGACCGATCGACCTGCATCACGACACCCGCCATGGTGCGCAGGCCGAGCGGCAGGAAGACGGTGAAATAGGCGATGCCGAGCAGCCACAGCGTACCGTAAATCGGGACTGGGATGTTGATCCAGGCCCAGAGCAGGCCGAGCCCGAACACCAACCGCGGCACCGCCTGCGGAAACATCAGGATGTTTTCGAACAGGGTGCGGCCGCGCACCCGCGACCGATACAGGATCCAGGCGACCACGCCGATCACCGGCACGCCGAGGCTGGCGACGGCGAGCCCCAACACCAAGCTGTTGACGAAGGCTTGGCCGAGCGCGCCGGTGCTCAGCGCGGTCGTGTAGTTGGCAACGGTAAAGACGCTGTCCGACAGCATCACCGTGGCGAAGCGCTGGAACGAGGTCAGCAGCAGCGCCGCCAGCGGCAGCAGCACCGAGACGACGACGTAGAACCAGGCGATCGCCAGCAGCGGCCAGCGCATCGCCCCGGCCTCGACCGCGCGCGGGCGAAAGCCCTTGCCGCTGATCGTGGCGAAGCTCCCGCGTCGCAGCAGGAACTTCGAGAACGCAAGGGTCAGCACCATGGCGCCGAACAGCGACAGCCCGAGTGCCGCGGCACGCCCGTAATCGGGTGGAAACGACAGCGCCGCCTGCCAGATCGCCGTCGTCACGACGTAGAACCGGCCCGGAATGCCGAGCACGAAGGCGGCGGCGAAGGCGCCCAGCATCTCGGCGAACACGAACACCGTGGCGCTGAGCACGCCCGGCGCGACCAGAGGCAACGTGATGAACAACGCGGTGCGCAGCTTGCCAGCGCCAAGCACGCGGGAGCTTTCCTCGAGCGAGGGGTCCATCGACTTCATTGCCGCCGAGATCATCACGAACGCGACGGTACCCTCGAACAGCGCCATCACCCAGGCGAGGCCCGCCGGCGAGTAGATGTCGAGCGCGTCGCCGCTGCCGCCGGCCAGCCGCCAGAGCTGATTGAGCAGCCCGGTTTTCGGGCCCGCTAGAATGCCCCAGGCCATCGCGCCGACCAGCGGCGTCATGTAGTAAGGCAGCTCCATCAGCCGCTCCAGCCGCGCCCGGCCAGGTATGTTGGTGCGGGTCAGGATCCAGGCCAGCACGAAGCCGAACAGGACCGCCATCGCCGTGGCCATTGCCGCGACCAGCAGCGTGTTGCCGATGATGCGGGCATCCTCGGGGATGGCCAGGTAGTTTCCAAAGCCGAACAGGCTCGGCGGAAACTGCCCGGCGTCGCCGACATTGAACGACTCCGCGACCAGGAAAACTACCGGGTAGAGCACCAGGCAGGCGCAGGCCAGCAGCAGCGCCGGCATCAGCCAGCGTGTGACTCCGGAACCCTCCACACGCACCAGCCAAATCGCCGCCATCCGGCTTCAGCGTACGCCGGTGAGCTTGTCCCACTCGCGCACGAAGATCTTGTGCGTCTCCAGGAACACCTGCCAGTCAGCCGGGAACAGCAGCTTGAACTCGCCGATCGGCTTGCCGCCGGCCGGTGCCGGCACATCGTCGCGCGGCGAATTCAGCGACAGCGCGTCGCCCAGCCGGCTCTGCCCCGGCACCGACAGGAACCAGTCCATGAACAGCCGCGCCGCATTGGGATGCGGCGCCTCGGCGATGGCGCCATAGACCTCAGGGCCGGCGGGAAGGCCATCGGCCGGCGAGACGAACTCCACCGGCGCGCCCTTGGCCTTGAACTGCAGGTAGCCGGAATACTGTGCCGTGTGAATGATCTTGTCCTGGCCGTTCACCATGCGGTCGTATTGCTGCACGTAGCTGTCAAAGCCGCGCGGCTTCTGCTTTTCGAACGCCGCCCAGTATTCGTCACCGTACAGCCGCCGCAGCTCGAACCAGGTCTCGTGCTGCAGGCCCGACGCGGACACCTTGACGCTTACCGAGCCGGACCATTTCGGGTCGAGCACGTCCTTCCAGTTCCGCGGCGCCTCCTCCGCGGAGACCAGCTTCGGGTTGTAGGCGATGCCCGCCATGATGATGGCACCCCAGGTCCAAAAACCCTCGGGCTGGCTTTTGAACGCCGGCTTGTACGCCGCCATCTCCGGCGAGACGTAGTTCATGTAGCCGTTGCGTTTCTGGAAATCGAGCACGAACCCCATGTCGGTGTTCTGCATGATATCGACCAGGTAGGCTTTCGCCTGCCGCTCGGTGCTGAGCTTGGCATAGAGCGCGCCCGACTGCAGGCGGATGAAGTTGGTCTTGATCTTGGGAAACGCCGCCTGGAAGCCGGCCAGCAGCCTGGCCGCGCCATCCTCCGGATCGGTGGTGTAAAGCACCAGCGCGCCCTCCTGCTCGGCGGCGGCAAGGTCCGCGCAGGTCTTAAACCCATCCATTTGGCGCGGCTCCGCGCAGATGCCGGCGGCCCACGCCGAAGGCGCCAGCACCGCCATGCCAGCCGCCAGCAATGCAGCCAGCGCCACGGATCGGATCATGTTCGCATCCCTTGAACGTCGGTCGGTTGCGACCGGCACGTGTTGGCGCGACGATGGCGACGGCGATGCGGGGGGTCAAGCTGCAAGGATCCCAGGAACAGGCGGGGAAAACATCATGGGCAAGCATGTCGTGGCCGCGGTTGCCGATATCGCGCCGGGCCAACGCCGCCTGGTCACGGTACGCGGCCGGCCGATCGCCATCTTCAACCTGTCCGGCGAGTTCTTTGGGCTGCTGAACCGGTGCCCGCATCAGGGCGGCAGCCTGTGCGACGGCGTACTGACCGGGCTGATCGAGGCGAGCGAGCCGGGCAGCTACCGGTTCAGCCGCCAGGGCGAGATCGTGCGCTGCCCCTGGCACGGCTGGGAATTCGACATCCGAACCGGGCTTTCATGGTGCGAGCCGTCGCGCGTGCAGGTCCGCACCTATCCTGTCGAGACCGACTCGGGACATAACCTGGTCGCCGGCCCCTACGTCGCCGAGACCGTTTCGGTCTCGGTCGAGGGCCACTACGTCGTCGTCGAGATGTGACGCGAGCCGCTTCTGTCGCCTGCGCGGGCGGCCAGGGCGAGCGCCCTCACCTCGATCGGCGTGCTGGCCCGACCGCCGAACCGGCCGAGGAAGTAATCCAGAAACCAGCGGATGTTGTCGAGCAGCGCCTGGCGCTCCCTGGCTGTCTGGACATAGGGGGTGCAACCCAGCGCCAGCGACGGGCTGTGATAGTTCAGGGTGAAGATGCGGTGACCGTCCCGTCGTAGGGCATGAATCAGGTTCGTCTGGCCCTCGGCGCCGACGCCCTCGGGCGTCAGCATCGCGCGCGTGAGAAGCCGCGTCCGCGACAGCACCGCGCCGAGCCGGAGCTTTCGCCCGAACGGCGTGTTGACCATGCGATAGACATCCGGTCCGAAGCGGGATCCGTAGCCCGAAAAACCACAGGACAACGGAATTTCAAGCAGGCGGTCATCCTCGCCGAACCAGTAAGGGCGATCGAGGCAGCGGCGAAAATCCGGTCCGCCATCGGCCTCGTAGCTCGAATGCGGTACCACGCTGAGATCGATCAGGTAGCCGAGATCGGCGAGTATCCCGGCGGTTGCCGGCCCAACGCCGTAGCGGCCCGCCTTGTAGATCACCGGCCGGGCGCCGAACGCGTCGGCGATCGCGCGGGTCAACAGATCGAGCTTGGCCCGCTCCAACCCCGGATCGAGGTTGCCCGGATAGGAGTTGAACGCGGTCACCTCCTCCTCGTCCGGCGGCGTGACCCAGGGATGCAGATGCGATCCGATCAGGCACTGGCCAAGATCGTGGTAGTGGCGCAGCACGGCGATCGAAGCGGGCGTGGTCGCCACCGGGTGATCGACGACGTAGGTCGGCACCAGGCCGAAATCGCGGAAGATGTCCTGTGCCAGATGCAGCGCCTCCATCGCCCTCACGGTCCGGCTGGCGCGATCGAACGGCGCCGACCAGTCGAACTCCTCCTCGGTGTCGACAACGGCCATGAGCAATGGCTGACCATGCGGAAGCCTCGCCACCGGGTTGTGCCGCCACAGCATCGACCGGCCCTGCGGCGTGGTCAGCATCGAAGGCCGGGACTCGGCGGCGAAATCGTCATGCGGCGAGCGGCAAACGCCGACCGCTGCTGCCGGCGGCGCTCACACATGGACCGATCGAAACGCAACTCCGGCTAAATAAAAGCAAATATCCCTCCGCCCGGAGCTTCCTATAACGCCTGTGGTGAATTTCCGATGCATGAAATCGCGCGTATTCAACTTTCTGCCAGCCCCTTCCATCTGACAGCCAGCCAACCGCCTGCTTGCCGCCATAGCCGGAAGGCGGGCGAACGGGCAGGCGGGCCAGAACCACCGCGCTTCCGGCTACTTTGGAAACATCTTCGCTTCACGAGGAAAATGAATGGCGCTCTCCCCATCCGCGTGGCACCAGCAACGTAAATCCGCAATTTCGCCGAATTGGATCGACGCTGATCGATTTCACTCTTACCGACAGCCTGGATATTTCGTCGTTGTCCCGGTTGTGGCTGGATCTCGAGCGTCGCGCCACGCCCAATTTCTTCCTGTCCTGGCACTGGATCGGCGCCTGGCTGCTGCAGGCCGAACTACGCCCATGGATGCTGGTTGGGCGCGTCCAGGGCGAAGTGGCCGTCCTGGGTGCGCTAACGGCCTCGCGTCGCCATAATTTCGGCCCGGCCGCCATCGCCGGATTGCGGCTCCACACCACCGGAATCGCCGACATCGATGTCATCACCATCGAGTACAACGGCTTTCTGGTCGATGCCGCCCACGGCGACGCGGCCGAAGACGCCGCACTCGACTTCCTGATCGGCGACTTCCTGATCGGCACGACCGGAGCCACCGGGCAAAGATGCGATGAGCTCGACCTGCGCAACGTCTCGCGCCGCTATCGGGCCTATGCCGAAAGCCGCCGCCTGATACACCGGATCGCCGGCCGCAAGCCGTCCTACCGCGTCGATCTCGACGGCGTGCGGGCGTCCGGACGGCCCTACCTCGATCGGCTCAGCAGCAACACGCGCCAGCAGATACGCCGGTCGATGCGGCTCTACCAGGCGATCGGCCCGGTCGTGCTTACCCGTGCTGAAACGGTCGACGAGGCGGTGGCCTTCCTTGCCGGCCTCAAGGCGCTGCATCAGCCCTACTGGCAAAGCCGCGGCGAGCCCGGCGCCTTCGCCTATCCGTTCCTGGAAGCGCTGATGCACCGCCTGATGATCGCCGGGCTGGCGGACGGCACCGTCGAGCTGGTGCGCGTCAGCCGCGGCGAGCTGGCGATCGGCTACCTCTACAACTTCGTCTATCGCGGCCAGGTCTATTGCTACCAGTGCGGCTTCCTGTTCGAGGCCGACGCGCGATTGAAGCCTGGGCTGGTCGCCCACACCCTTTGCATCGAGGATCATCTGCGGACCGGCGTCGCGATCTATGACTTCATGGGCGGCGAAGCGCGCTACAAATCGAGCCTGGGACAGCCGGGACCGGACCTCCACTACGTGCTGCTGCAGCGGCCGACTGCGATCATCCGCGCCGAGAACGCCTTGCGCCGGCTTCGCGACCGGTCCCGGGAGATCCGCGGCACGGCTGTCCCCACCCCGCAACCGGCGGACTGATCCTGGCGTTGTTCCCATCCGGGCTTGCGATTAGGCTGGTCCGCGAAAGATCGCCGTTCCGCCGAGGGGATGAACCGCCATGCAGGTAAAACAAGCCGCCACCAACCGCGCCGACGCCGCCTATCTTTACGACAAGCTTCAGGAGCGCATCCTGGCGCGCGATCAGATCGGCGCCAGCGAGACCTATTACGACCTGCTGCGTGCCGGCCGGCCGGTTCGCGAGATCATGGCGGAAGGCATCCGCATCCATGCGCCCTACACCCACGTGCCGTATCACGAGCGCATCGACGACGGCTTCGTCAATTTCGTCAACAACGACCACTGCCTGCTGAGCGCCCGCGCCGGGCTGCACCTCGCCCGCATGATGCCCGATCGCCTCGCCGCCCTGCCGATGGCGCAGACCATCTGGTACATCCCGACCGGCCTCGACATCTGGAACCAGAAGATCGGCCGCGCGCCCGGCCACTACACCCGCGCCTACAAGACCCAGCCCGGCAACCCGGTGGCGCCGCAGGTGTTCTGGCAGGACCAGACGCCCGAGCGCCTCGACGGGCCGTTGCGCGACCGGCTCAACCATTGGATGACGCTGGTCCACCGCGGCCAAGTGATCGACGCCTACCGCGTCTTCCTCGGCCTGATGGAGGACACCGCCAACCGCCGCGAGGTGCTGGCCGAGCTGGTGTTCGCGGGCATGATCGACCTGCAGGACCGCGTTCTGCACAACCGCTCCTACACAACCGGTCACAAATCCTACCGCGCCCGCGCCACGGTCGAGATCGGCCACGCGCTCGGCTGGGAAAACGCGCACGACGTGATCTACGCCGGCGCGCTCGATATCGCCGTCGGGCCACGCTGGTACTCGACCTACGAGATGGCGAGCAACGCCGTGATGCAATACATTGAGGGCATCGAGCTGCACGCCGTGCCCTACAGCGGCACCACCCCGCGTGAGCGCGAGGTCCTGACCCAGACCGCCAGCCTGTCCGACATCGAGCAGGATGAGCTGGTTTCCATCCTGACCGACGAGCCCGAGTCCGCCTACATCGAGGCGATCAGCAAGCTGCTGCTGGCGGGGAAGGGACCCCGGCAAATCCTCGACGCGATCCAGGTCGCCGCCGCCCGCATCCTGACCCGGACGCAGATACAAACCAACTTCTCGGTGCCCCAGCACTGCTACGAATACTGCAACACGCTGGCCTGGTTCTACGACAACTTCGAGCATCCGCAGCGGCTCAAGCTGCTCTACGTCGCCGCCTCGTTCGTCAACCGCAACGCGCATCACCAGCGCCATACCGGCGACGGGGAACCGGTGACGATCTGCGCGCCCGGCGGCGCCGACCGGCTATCGTCGAACCAGTTGCTCGACCGCATCGACGGCGCCATCACCGGGCTGGATGGTCCGGAAGGCAGCGCCTGGATCCGAGCCTATCTCGACAGCGGCGCCGACCGGGTCACGCTCGTCGATCGGCTCGGCCTGGTCGCGACGCGGCTCGGCAACGATCCGCACAACCAGGAGATCGCCCAGTGCCTGCTGGAGGATTACCGCAAGAACCCAGCCGGCCATGACCGCGACCATCTGTTATTTGCTTGTGCCCAGCATACTGCGACGCACCGGAAATACGGCGACACAATGGAAGCGGCGCGCCGATTCGGCGAGGCTATGGGGGTGGCTGTTCAATAATACCTGGCGCGGCAAGTTCTGATCGTTGCAAAGCAAGCATGGGGCTCTGCCCCAAACCCCGCCAGGGTAGCGCCCTGGAGCGCATTCATTAGATAGGGATTTCAAAAATGCCTACGGCGTTTGGTGTCATTGCGGAGTGTTCGACTTGGAGAATGAAAAAGGCTTAACGAGAGTTTCATCGGCGGACTTGGCCACCTACCGAGCTCGCGATGAGGACAGAACCGATTTCGCGCGGGTACGAGCCGAAACCGAGGCCGATATCGAGCGTGATATCGCGAGCGATCCGGACTTCAAGAGCGTGCCAGAAAACTGGTACTTACAGGCCAAACTCGTAATGCCAAAATCCAAGCAGCTGCTGTCGTTGGGCTCGATAACGACGTCGTCGATTGGTTCAAACAAGAAGGGCCAGGCTATCAAACCCGCATCAATGCCGCGCTGCGCGCGTTCATCGACCAGGACGCAAAAAAGCGAGCTTAAACCACCGGCGACGCGCCGCCATCGACGTTGATCGCGGTGCCGGTGATGTAGCCGCCTTCCTCCGAGCACAGCAGGCAGGCCATGGCGGCAAACTCCTCGGCCCGGCCAAGCCGACCCAGCGGCACGTTGGCGCCAAGCTTAGCCGCGTAGTCATCGAAGCTGGTGTTAGCGCCCTCGGCTACCTGGGCATCATGGCGGCGAACCCACTGGTCGCTGACGATCACGCCGACGAGCAAGGCGTTGACCAGCACGTTGAAGGGCGCGCCTTCGCCGGCCAGCACCTTGGTCAGCGCCATGCCCGCAGCGCGTGACACCACCGTGGGTGCGCCGTTGGCTCTTGGCGCCTTGGCGCCGATGTTGAGTACGTTGATGATCCGGCCCCAGCGCCGCTCCTGCATCCGCGGCATCGCCAGCCGGCACAATCGGATGGCGGCAAACAGCTTCAGGTCGAGGTCGTCTTGCCACATTTCGTCGGTGATCTCGCCGAACGGCATGGCGCGCGAGATGCCGGCGTTGTTGACCAGGATGTCGATGCGGCCGAACTCCGCCATCGCCGCCTCATAGCCGCGCCGTACATCGTCTGCCTTCGACACGTCGCAGGCGAAGGCGGCGACCCGGCCCTGTGCGGTGGCACCAATCGTGCGCCTTGCCTGATCAAGGTTTTCCGGGTTGCGTGCGAGAATTACCACGTTGGCACCGCTGGCGGCAAACCGCGTCGCCATGGCGAGGCCGAGGCCCTTGCTGCCGCCGGTGATCAGCGCGTTGCGACCGGCAAGGCTGATTTGCATGGTGCTTCCTTTTAGATAATGGGTTCTAAGGACTTGCCCTTAGTGGGTCCACTGAGTTCAAGCGGGGGCAGAGCCTCGGCCTAGCTAATCCGCGGCCGCCCCAAGCTTATCAGCCAGAGTCGGCACTTGCTGCGGCTTCGACGAAAGCCGGCGCTGCAACCGCGAAAGGTAAAGATAAACTACAGGCGTCGTGTACAACGTCAGCACCTGGCTGACGATCAGCCCGCCCACCATCGCAAACCCGAGCGGCCGGCGCAGTTCCGACCCGGCGCCGGTGCCGAGCATCAGCGGCAAGCCCGACAGCAGCGCCGCCATGGTGGTCATCAGGATCGGCCGGAAGCGCAGCAGGCAAGCCTCCCGGATCGCGTCGAACGTGGACTTGCCGTCGCGCCGCTCGGCGGTGATGGCGAAATCCACCATCATGATGCCGTTCTTCTTGACGATGCCGATCAGCAGGATAATGCCGATCAGCGCGATGACCGACAGATCAAACCCCGCCACCATCAGCATCAGCAGCGCGCCGACGCCGGCCGAGGGTAGGGTAGAGAGGATCGTCAGCGGCAAGATGTAGCTTTCGTACAGGATGCCGAGAATGATGTAGACCGCGATCAGCGCCGCGGCGATCAGATAGGGCTGGCTGGCGAGCGAGGTCTGGAACGCCTGGGCGGTGCCCTGAAACGTGCCGCGGAGCGTGATCGGCGCGCCGATGCGCAGCATCTCGGCGTTGATCGCCTCAACCGCATCGCCGAGCGCCGCGCCCTGGGCCAGGTTGAACGACAGCGTCACCGCCGGAAACTGGCTCTGGTGGCTGATCAGCAATGGCCGCACCGGGCTGGAATCGACCTTGACGAACGTCGATAGCGGCACCGGCTGGCCGGCGCTAGATTTGACATAGAGCTTGTCGAGCGCATCGAGGCTGCCCTGCTGCTCGGGCGTCACCTCCAGGATCAGCTTGTAGGTGTTGAGCTGGGTGAAGAACTGAGTCACCTGGCGCTGACCGAAGGCGTCGTACAGCGTATCGTCGATGACCTGCGGCTGAATGCCGAAGCGCGCCGCCTGGTCGCGGTCGATGGTCAGGATCGCCGTGGTGCCGGAAACCTGCTGGTCGCTGGCGACGTCGCGCAGCATCGGCAGCGCCTGCAGCCGCGCCAGTATCTTCGGCGACCACTGGTAAAGCTCGTCGAGGTCGGAGCCCTGCAGCGTGTATTGGTACTGGGTTCGCGCCAGCCTTCCGCCGACATTGATATCCTGCGCCGCCTGCATGAACAGTTTCACGCCCGCGACCCTTGTCGCCGCGCCGCGCAGGCGCGCGATGATCTCCTGCACCCCCGAATGGCGGTCCGCGAACGGCTTCAATCCAATGAAAAAGCGCCCGTTGTTGGCAGTCTGGCCACCAAAGCCGCCACCGACGGACGAGGCATAGCCGTCGATGTCCGGATCGGCGCCGATGACCTTGCCGACTTCCATCTGCAACCGCGACATCTCGGCGAACGACACGTCCTGCGCGCCCTCGGTGACGCCGATGATCAGCCCGACATCCTGCGGCGGGAAGAAGCCCTTTGGTATCTGGATATACAGGAACACCGTTAGCGCCAGGGTGCCTAGGAACACCATCAGCGTGATGAACTGAAAGCGCAGCGCGACATCGAGCGTGCGGCGATAGAAGCCCAGCATGCCGTCGAAGAACCGCTCGATCGCGCGATACAGGAAGCCATGCCGACGGCCATCATGGCGCAGGAATCGCGCGCACATCATCGGCGTCAGGGTCAACGACACGAACGCCGAGATGACGACGGCAACGGCGACCGTGACCGCAAATTCCCGGAACAACCGCCCGACGATGCCACCCATCAACAACAAGGGAATAAACACGGCGATCAGCGACAGGCTGATCGAGACGATGGTGAAGCCGATCTCGCCGGCGCCCTTCAGCGCCGCCTGGGCCGGTTTCATGCCCTCCTCGATATGCCGGAAGATGTTTTCCAGCATGACGATGGCGTCATCGACGACGAAGCCGACCGAGATCGTCAGCGCCATCAGCGACAGGTTGTTGAGGCTGAAGTTGAACAGGTACATCGCGGCGAAAGTCGAGATGATGGCGATCGGCACCGTCACCGCGGGAATGATCGTCGCCCAGAAATTGCGCAGGAACAGGAAGATGACCATCACCACCAGGGCGCAGGACAGCAGCAGCGTGAACTGCACGTCGTGCACCGAGGCGCGGATGGTCTGGGTGCGATCGACCACGGTGTTGACTTTGATCGAGGGCGGAATCGCCGCCTCCAGCCGCGGCAGGGCGGCGTTGATCTTGTCCACCGTCTCGATGACGTTGGCACCCGGCTGCTTGAACACCAGCAGGATGATACCGCGCTTGCCGTTCTGCCAGCCGCCAAGCTGGTTGTTTTCGGCATCGTCCACGGCTCGGCCGATGTCGCGCACGCGGATCGGCGCGCCCTGGTGATAGGCCAGCACGACGTTGTCGAACTCCGCCGCCCGCGTCAGCTGGTCGTTGTCGTAGATCGTGTAGTTGCGGGCCGCCCCGTTGACCGCACCCTTGGCGCCGTCGAGCGTGGCGTTGGTCAGCACCTGGCGAACGTCCTCCAGCGTCATGCCCATGGCGGCGAGCTTGGCCGGATCGACCTGCACCCGCACCGATCGCTTCTGCTCGCCGCCGATCAGCACCTGAGACACGCCGGCGATCTGACTGATCTGCTGGCTGAGGATGCTGTCAGCGTACTCGTCCATGTCGATCAGCGGCATCGCATCGCTCTGCACCGCCAGGATCATGATCGGACTGTCGGCTGGATTGACCTTAAAGTAGTTGGGCGGGCTCGGCAGGTTCTTCGGCAGCTGGCCGCCGGCAGCGTTGATCGCCGCCTGCACGTCGCCGGCCGCCGCATCGATGTTGCGGTCGAGGTCGAACTGGATCGCCACCTGCGCGGTGCCGAGCAGGCTGACCGAGGTCATCTGCGAGATGCCGGCGATCTGGGCGAACTGGCGTTCCAGCGGCTGCGCCACCGACGAGGCCATGGTTTCCGGGCTGGCCCCGGGCAGCCGGCCGGTGACCACGATGGTCTGGAACTCGACCCTCGGCAGCGGGGCGACGGCCAGCAGCGGATAGGCCGCGAGCCCGACCAGCAGCAGTGCCGCCATCAGCAGCGAGGTCGCGACCGGGCGCTGGATAAAGGGTGTGGAGACACTCACGAGCTGGCCTTCGCGGCGTCCAAGCCGGGCGGCTTGTCGATCGACACCTTCGATCCCGCCTGAACTCGCAGATGGCCGGCCACCACCACGCGCGCATCATCGGCGATGCCGCCGGCCAGCACCGACATGCCGTTGCTTTCCTGCAGCACCGACACATCGCGCCGCTCGATCGTGCTGTCCGGCTTGACGACATAGACATACAGCCCGGTTGGCCCGTGCTGCACCGCCGGCGTCGGCACGGTCAGCGCGTTGCGGCGCGTGTCCACCAGCAGCCTGGCGTTGACGAACTGCCCGGGCCACAGCGCATTGTCGGCATTGACGAAGGTCGCCTTCAGCTTGATCGTCCCGGTCGCCGGATCGATCGCGTTGTCGGGCGTCAGCAGCTCCCCGGTCGCCAGCTGGGTTTTGTCGTCGCCGGAGGAGGCGATCACCAAAACCTTGCCGCCGGCAGCACCCCGTGCCGCCATCGCCTTGAGGATGGCCGACAGCTGATCCTGCGGCAGCGTGAACACAACCGAGATCGGCCTTGTCTGGGTGATGGTGACTAGGCCGGTCGCCTCGGCGGAGCGGATGAAGTTGCCGGGATCGACCAGCCTCAGGCCGACACGACCGTCGATCGGCGAGGTGATGCGGGTGAATTCCAGATTGAGACGCGCGGTGTCGATCGCGGCTGCGTCGCCCTTGAGGGTCGCCTCCATTCCCGCCGCCTGGGCCGTCACGCTCTCGACCTTCTGGCGGGAAGCCACCTCCTGGTTGGCGAGGTTGCGATACCGTGTCAAATCCGATCGGGCGCTGGTGAGCTGCGCGTCGTCGCCCGACTTCTTGGCGGTGGCCTGGTCCAGCGCCGCCTGGTACGGCCTTGGATCGATCTCCGCCAGCAGGTCGCCGGCCTTGACCTCCTGGCCCTCGACGAAATTGACCCGGTCGAGCGTTCCATCTACCCGGGCCCGCAGCAGCACGGACCTGTAGGGCTGCACCAGGCCAAGGCCGCGCAGCAGCACCGGCACATCCTGGCGCGTAACCCCGGCCACAGACACCGGCACCGAGGCCGCCTGCGGCATCTGCGCATGGGCCGTCATCGCAGAAGCAAGCAGCAACACCATCGCAAGGAACGACCTCGGGCGGCAATCGAGGCGCGTTTTGATCTTCATCAAAGTCCTGTCGCTGCATTCAAGCACTCAAGATTGGCACTTTTCCCGAAAAAAACAGTTTCCGCCAGAACCCATTCAGCATTATCGCCGATTTAATGTCCCCGAGCCGGGCCAAGCCGCGCCATCGGGATCAGGAAGACTCCACGCCAAGCGCCTGGTGCATGCGGTGGGTCAGCACCGCGCCGTTGCGGGGCGGCAGGAAGCGTGGCACCTCGGCCGAGGAAATCCGGACCACCGCGAACAGTCTTTCGGTCCGCAGGCGCCACGCCAGGCTCTCGACCCCCGCCATTTCTGAAACATCCGCCGTCGCCAGCCAGCCGCAGGCGGCGGCAACGGCGGCCAGGTTGGTGCCAAGCCCGGTATGGCTGGTCTGTGCCCCGGTTTCGCCGAATTGCGCGTTATCCAGCACGACGACAGACAGATTATCCGGCGCCTGCGCTGCCGCGGTCGCCAGCGAGCCGATCCCCATCAGCATCTCGCCGTCGCCGGTGATCACCAGCACGCGCCGGCTCGGCTGAGCGATGGCAAGCCCAAGGCCGATCATCACCGCGCCGCCCATGGCGCCCCAAAGATAGAAATTCTCGGGCCGGTCGCCGGCGGCGCCAGCATCGTAGGTGGCCGAGCCCAAGCCGGTCACCACCAGCATTTCTCCGGGATCACGCAGGATGCGGGCGACGACGGCTCGGCGGTCGAGGAGTCCGATGCTCATTTCACCCACACCTTGGCACCGATCAGCTTCTGCGAGAACAGCACCGCCACCGGGATCGCGCTGTCGAATGCCAGCGACGCCGAGGCCGCCACCATCTCGGCCACCTCGTCGGCATGGTCGGCGCGCTTGACGTGCACGCCGGCGGCCTCCAGCACGGTTCGCGTGGCGGTTCCCATCGGCACCTGCCACGGGTTGAATTCGCCCCATTCGCCGCGCATCGTCACCAGCATCAGCAGCGGCATGCGGCAGTTGATCGGCAGCGACAGCATGTTGATGCAGTTGCCGACGCCCGACGACTGCATCAGCAGCGCCGAGCGCTGGCCGCCGAGCCAGGCGCCGGCGGCCAGCGCGATGCCCTCCTCCTCGGTCGTCATCACCACGGCGCGCATGTCGTTGTCGGCGTGGGCCGCCTTGATCAGGTGGGCGTGGCCGGCATCGGGCACGTAGCCAAGCTGGCGGATACCCGCCGCCTTCAGCGCCGCATAGACGCCTTCCTGCCAGGTAAGCGGTTGCATGGAGTCTCCTTGTCTCAGGCCCAGACTGCAATGCCCGGACGATCGGGGCAATCGGGCCACCTCCTTGCGCGTCAATCCAACCCGGCTTAACTCGTCGGAAGCCGTTTCGCGCATTGGCGCAGAGGGAGAAAGCCGCATGGACCAGACGCTGCCGATCGCCGCCACGTTCGGGGAGTCCCACCCCGAAATCCGCGCCGAAGTCGCCAAGCTATGCGCCAAATTTCCTGGCGAATACTGGCGCAAGCTCGATGCCGCCCGCGCTTATCCGACCGAGTTCGTGGAGGCGTTGACCGAGGCCGGCTATCTCGGCGCCTTGATCCCTGAGGAATATGGTGGCGCCGGCCTGCCGCTTGGCGCCGCCGCCGCGATCCTCGAGACCATCCATGCCGAGGGCTGCAACGCCGCCGCCTGCCACGCCCAGATGTACATCATGGGCGCCATCCTGAAGCACGGCTCGGAGGCGCAGAAGCAACAGTACCTGCCCGGCATCGCCACCGGCAAACTCCGGCTGCAGGCGTTCGGCGTCACCGAGCCGACCAGCGGCACCGACACGACCTCGCTGCGCACCTTCGCTCGACGCGACGGCGACAACTACATCGTCAACGGCCAGAAGGTGTGGACCTCGCGCGCCGAGCACTCCGACCTGATGCTGCTTCTGGCGCGCACCACGCCGAAGGGCGAGACCGTCAAGAAGACCGATGGGCTGTCCACGTTCATCGTCGACATGCGGACCGTGCTCGGCAACGGGCTCACGATCCGGCCGATCCGCACGATGATGAACCATAATTCGTGCGAGCTGTTCTTCGACAACATGGTCGTGCCGGCCGAGAACCTGGTCGGCCAGGAAGGCCGTGGCTTCCGCTATATCCTGGACGGCATGAACGCCGAGCGTCTTCTGATCTCGTCGGAATGCATTGGCGACGCCAAGTGGTTCACCAAAAAATCAGTGGCTTACGCCAACGATCGGAACGTCTTCGGCCGGCCGATTGGGCAGAACCAAGGCATCCAGTTCCCGATCGCCAAGGCCTATTCGCAAATGCGCGCGGCGGAGCTTCTGGTCAACGAGGGTTGCGCCAAGTTCGAGGCCGGGCTGCCGTGTGGCGAGGAGGCCAACATGGCGAAGATGATGGCGGCCGAGGCGAGCTGGGCGGCGGCCGAGGCCTGCATCCAGACCC
>JANXRT010000098.1 GCA_025356735.1 Acetobacteraceae bacterium
GCCGGTCGAGCTGCACGCCAACCTTCTGTTCCTCGACGCCGCCATCGACGGGTTGCCGGTGCGCCTGCTGGTCGATACCGGAGCCGAGCGCACGACGCTGACCGAGCCGGCGGTGACCCGCCTTGGCCTGGCACGCGATCCCCGTTCGATCACCCGGATGCGCGGCATCGGCGACATCACCACCAGCTTCGACGCCAAGACTCACACCCTGATGCTGGGCAACGGACAGGTTTCAGGGCTGAACATGACAGTCGGCCGGTTCGCCACCGACGACATCGCCGGCATGGCCTTCGACGGCCTGCTCGGCACCGACATCCTGGCCTCGTTCGACGTCGAGATTGATCCCGGTGCGCGCCGGCTGACGCTGTACCAGCCGCGCACGTGCCTCGACCCGGCGCCGCCCTGGACGCCTGAGGTGACGATCGAGGCGACTGGACCGCCGCGCGGGCGCATGCTGGTGCCGATCGCGGTCAACGGCGTCGGCGTGGTGGCGATCCTCGACACCGGCGCCCAGGTCACCACGGTCAGCGAGCGGTTCTCGGCCCGCGCCGGCGTATCGGCCGCCGAGCTGGCGCAGGACCCGCGTGGCCTGGTGAAGGGCGCCTCGCCCAACACCGTGACCGCGCGCCGGCACCGATTCCGCGATCTGCAGGTGGGGCCGACCCTGGTTCCCGGGCCGGCGCTGGCGGTGCTGGCGATGGACGGCCAAAGCACGGACGCGCTGCTTGGCGCCGACTACCTGGCCGGCCGCAAGCTATGGCTGTCGTTCGCGTCGCGCCGGATATTCCTGGCCAGGCGCTGACGCCGGCCGCTCGACAGGCCCACTACTCGATCGGCACGAAGATCGAGCGCCGGAATTTGCCGTCCACCGCCTGCGAGATGTGGCCCTTGCCGTGCGTGTCCTCGACCAGGAAGACCTCGCCCGGGCCGATGATCCGGCTTTCACCGCTGCTGACGGTGATCTTCACCGCGCCATCGAGGTTGATGATGTATTGCCGCCGCGGCGCCGGGTGCCAGTCGTAGTCGTAGCTGCCCGGCGTCTCGCGGAAGATGATGCCGGTCGCCGGGATCATCGCCGACATCTTGCCGCCCGGCCCCTCGGTCTTCCACTCAACCTCGATGTCTCGGAAATGGCTTTCTCCAGCATCGTCGACGTAAAGGTTATGGATGCGCATGGCGTGTTTCCCCTGGGCTAGAGTGGCGGATGCCGGTGCTGCCAGCCGCTGGCCCGCTCGAAGGCATCGGCCACGCGCAGCACCGTCGCATCCTCGAAATACCGGCCGACGAACTGCACCGACAGCGGCAGGCCGGAGGAGGACAACCCGCACATCATCGCCAGCGCCGGATGGCCGGTGACGTTGAACGGCGTTCGCGCCTGGCGCGGATAGGTCCGCCCGGTCGCCTCGGCATCCTCGATCGCGCTCGCCGGATCCATCGAGCTGGCGCACAGCAGCAGATCGTACCGTCGGAACGCGTCCTCGACGGCGGCGATCATCTCGGCCCGGCGGCGTTGCGCGCCGACATAGGCGCCGGCCGGCAGGAAGGCGCCATGCATCAGCCGGCGCCGTGCCAGCTGCCCGTAGTCGCCCGGTCGGGCGCGCAGCCATGGCGCGTGGATCGACCAGCTTTCGGAGCCCAGGATGATCCGGTTGACGGCGGCGAACTCCGTCAGCGACGGCAGGCTGACAGTCTCGACCGTCGCGCCCTCGGCCTGCAGCAGCCGGGCCGCGTCCTCAAGCGCCGCGGTGACCTCGGGCGCGGCCGGGATGTCGATTTCGTGGAAATGGCGGACGAAGCCGATGCGCAGGCCGCGCGCGCCAAGCCCCAGATCGCGGCCGAAATGGTGCGCGGCGGTGGCGGCGCTGCCCGGATCGGCGGGATCGTGGCCGGCGATGGCGTCGAGCAGCAGGGCAACATCGGCGGCGCTGCGGGCCATCGGTCCGGCGTGGTCGAGCGTGAACGACAACGGAAACACGCCGCGCCGGGACACCAGCCCATAGGTCGGCTTGAGCCCGACGATGCCGTTGGCGCTGGCCGGATTGCGGATCGAGCCGCCGGTGTCGCTGCCGAGCGCCAGGGGAAAGAAGCCCGCGGCAAGCCCGGCGCCCGAGCCCGAGGAGGAGCCGCCGGGATGATGGTCGCGGTTCCAGGGATTGCGGGCAGGGGGGAACGGCAGGTCGAAGCTCGGGCCGCCAATGGCGAATTCGTGCGTCGCCAGCTTGCCGATGACGATGCCGCCGGCCTGGCGCAGCTTCGACACCGCGACGGCGTCGGCGGCGGCAATGTTGTTGAGCAGGATTTTCGAATGGCAGGTCGTCGGCAGCCCGGCAACATCGAAGATGTCCTTGATCCCGACAGGGATGCCGGCAAGCTTGCCACGCGCCCGGCCGCCGCGGATTTCGATCTCCGCCGCTGCCGCCTCGCGCAGCACCGCCTCGCGGTCAAGCCGGATGAAGGCGTTGATCGCGGGATCGAGCCGGTCGATGCGGTCGAGCAGCGCCTGCATCAGTTCGACCGGCGACAACCGGCCCTCGGCGAACGCCGCTGCCGCCTCGGTCGCGGTAAGCCAATGCAGGTCTTCCATGTCCTACAACCCGGTGCCGGTGCGCATCGGCGGCCAGGGCTCGCAGGCCGGGTTCTCGGGCCAGTTCACGTCGGCCGCGAAGCTCAGCGCCTGCTCGGCGGCGGCCGCGACATCCTCCGGGAACTCGGCCAGCGCCCGATCCAGCCCGGCGGCGCGGGCCAGGGCAGCAATGAAGTCCTGCCGCGGGTTTCCAGGAGCTTCGTTCATGGTGGCCTGTCTCCGGTTGCGCCACGATGCTGCACCGCTGCCTGGCCTAGGGAAAGCCCACGGCACGAAAAAAAGGCGCGGCGCCAGGATGCGCCGCGCCGAGGTTGCCGCACCAAGGCGCGGCTGGGGAGAAAACAAGGAACCACAAAGCAGGCTGTCCTCTCAACAGCAGATGGGCCCGGGTCTAATCGCGCGAAACCTCGGCCGCGACACCTGCGCGCGAATGTGACCAAAATTGTCCGGAGACATCGAATGAGCCAACAGGCCGACGCCCGATCCGCCATCGAACCGGCCACCTTCCAACTGCCTATGCGCACCGGCCCGCTGATCGGGCTCAAGGTGCTCGAGCTCGGTCACTACATTGCAGGGCCGTTCTGCACCCGCATCCTGGCCGACCTCGGTGCCGAGGTGATCAAGGTTGAGCCGCCGGGCGGCGATCCGTTCCGCGGCTGGGGCGCCATGGCCAACGGCAACTCAGTCTGGTTCAGCGTCCAGGGACGCAACAAGCTGAGCATCGAGCTCGACTTGAAGAAGGAGCGCGACGTGGCGCTGCGCCTCGCCGCCCGCGCCGACGTGCTGGTCGAGAATTTCCGTGCCGGCCAGTTGGAGCGTCTCGGGCTCGGCCCGGCCGAGCTGCACGCCGTCAACCCGCGGCTGGTGATCGCGCGCATCTCCGGCTACGGCCAGGACGGCCCGTACCGCGACAAGCCGGCGTTCGGCGCCATCGGCGAGGCGATGGGCGGCATCCGCCATCTCACCGGTCATCCGGCGGGGGCCTCCGACCTGCCGCCGCCGCGCGCCGGCATCTCGATCTCCGACGACCTCGCCGGCATGTACGCGGCGATCGGGCTGCTGTCGGCGGTCTGGCAGCGCGATGCCTCGGGCGCCGACCGGGCGGGCACAGGTATCGGTCGGGTGATCGAAGTGAATTTGGTCGACAGCGTGTTCAGCCTGATGGAGGGCATGCTGCCGGAATACGCGCTCGACGGAAGGATACGCCAGCCGGTCGGGGCGGCGATCGAGACCGCCTCGCCGAGCAACACCTATCCTTGCGCCGACGGCAAGTTCCTCTGCATCGCCGGCAACTCGGACCCGATCTTCGCCCGGCTGATGCGTGCCATCGGACAGCCCGACCTCGCCTCGGCGCCGCGCTTTCGCAC
>JANXRT010000132.1 GCA_025356735.1 Acetobacteraceae bacterium
AAGAGTCATTACCTTGGAGTTCTGGTATAAGTCGAACCATGAACCATTGATGGGTATGCTGATTTTCTGCCATGTCTGACGTAAAGTTCGCCTATGGCCGGCTCGACCCGCGGATCGTCCTGGCATGAGCACCACCCTCGAAACCCTGCCGGAAGCCGCGATCGCCGGCTGGAGGCTGCGCTGGCGCCGGTTCCGGAGCCACCGCCCGGCGATGGTGAGCCTGGTCGTGCTGGTGCTGCTCACCCTGTTCGCGCTCGCCGCCTACCCGGTGCAGTGGTTCGCCGGCATCGACCCGTTCGCCACCGACCTGCTGTCGCGGTTCGATCCACCCTCGGCCGCGCACTGGCTCGGCACCGACGAGGCCGGCCGCGACGAGCTCGTGCGGCTGATGATCGGCGGCCAGATGTCGCTGCTGGTCGGGCTGCTGGCGACCGCGGTCGGCGCCATGGTCGGGCTGATAATCGGGCTATTGGCGGGCTATTTCGGCGGTCGCACGGACGCGTTCCTGATGCGCTTCACCGACGGCATGATCGCGCTGCCGCTATTGCCGCTGCTGATCGTGATCGGCGCCGTCGACCTGACCAAGATCGGCTTCTCGCAGGAATTCGCCCATTCCGGCGCCGCCGGCTTCTGGCGCGTCATCGTCATCATCGCCCTGGTCGACTGGACCTCGATCGCGCGGCTGGTGCGCGCCGCCACGCTGGCGATCCGCGAGCGCGATTTCGTCCGCGCCGCCCGCGTCAGCGGCGCCGGGCCGATCTACGCGATGATCGCCCACGTGCTGCCGAACATCGCCACGCCGCTGATCGTCGCCGTGACCCTGACCGTCGGGCGCGTCATCCTGCTCGAATCGGTGCTCAGCTTTCTCGGCTTCGGCATCGTCCCGCCGACCCCGAGTTGGGGCAACATGCTGAACAACGCGCAGGAGCTGGTGGCGACCGCCCCGGCACTGGCGATCTATCCCGGGCTGCTGATCTTCATCACCGTGATCGCGGTCAACTTCCTCGGCGACGGCCTGCAGCACGCGTTCGATCCACGCTCGCAGCGGCGATAAGGACCCACCTGTAATCCAGCTCACATGAAACCGATTGGCGCCGATGCAAAGCTCGCGTCACCGAACATCGTGGAAGCCGGACAATGACAAACCTCGCCATGCTGCTGGTCTGCCTGGTTGCCGGGATGCTTCTGCGCGCGACGAACCGGCTGCCCGACAACGCCCACGTCGCGATCAACGGCTTCATCATCCATCTGGCACTCCCCGCCTTGATCCTGAGCCAGATCCACGGCCTGCGCCTGACACCGGGATTGTTCTTGCCGGTCTCGATGCCGTGGCTGCTGTTCGCCCTCAGCGCCGCCCTGTTCGCGGTCGTGGCGCGCGTGCTGAAACTTTCGCCCGCCACCACCGGCGCGCTGATCATGACCGCCGGCCTCGCCAACACCTCGTTCGTCGGGCTGCCGATGATCGAGACCTTCTACGGGCCGCAGAACCTCTCGACCGGCATCCTGATCGACCAGCTCGGCACCTACCTGGTGCTGAGCACCGCCGGCATCACCGTTGCCTGCCTGTTCTCCTCCGGCGCCGCATCCTGGCGCACGGTCGCGCTGCGGGTGGTGAAGTTCCCGCCGCTGATCGCGCTGGTGCTCGCCTTCGCACTGACGCCGGTCGAATACCCAGCCTGGTTCGCCGGCTTGCTGCACAGGATCGGTGACACGCTGGCACCCTTGGCCCTGGTGTCGGTCGGGCTGCAGCTGCGCCTCGACCAGCTGCGCGGCAACCGTGTTCCCCTCGCCCTCGGCCTCGGCTTCAAGCTGATCCTGGGGCCGGCCCTGCTGGCGCTGTTCTATGTCGGGCTGCTGTCGCACAATAGCGAGATGACGCGCGTGACCCTGTTCGAGTCCGCCATGGGGCCACAGATTGGCGGCGCCATCGTCGCGATGGAATACGGCCTCAACCCGACCTTGATCACGCTGATGGTCGGCATCGGCATCGCGCTGTCGTTCCTGACCCTGCCGCTCTGGTACCTCGGCCTGGCCGCGCTTTGATCCTCCTCGTGCCGCCGATTGCCTGCGATCCCCAGGACACGTAACCTCGGAGCCCAGCCAGACCATTCATCCCGGAGATTTAATCATGTCGCGTATCCGTTTTGGGGCCTTTCTCGCCCCGCACCACCCGGTCGGCGAGAACCCGATGCTGCAATTCCGCCGCGACCTCGATTTTGCGCAACACCTCGACCAGCTTGGCTACGACGAGTTCTGGTGCGGCGAGCATCACTCCACCGGGTGGGAGATGATCGCCTCGCCCGAGATGTTCCTCGCCGCCGCCGGCGAGCGCACCAAGCGCATCCGCCTCGGCACCGGCGTCGTGTCCCTGCCCTACCACCACCCGTTCAACGTCGCCCAGCGCATCGTGCAGCTCGACCACATGACCGGCGGCCGCGTCATCTTCGGCTCCGGCCCCGGCGCGCTGGCATCGGACGCGCATATGCTCGGCATCGACCCGATGACCCAGCGCGACCGCCAGGACGAGGCGATCGGCATCATCCGCCGGCTGTTCAACGGCGAGCGCGTGACTGCCAAAAGCGAGTGGTACACGCTGCAGGACGCCGCCTTGCAAATCCTGCCCTACCAAGAGGAAATCCCCTTCGCCGTCGCCTCTCAAATTAGTCCTTCAGGGATGACCCTGGCCGGCAAGCACGGCATCGGCGTGATTTCGATCGGCTCGATGTCGGCCGAGGGCCTCAACGCGCTGCCCACCCAATGGAGCTTCGCCGAGGCTGCCGCCGCGAAGCACGGCACCATCGTCGATCGCCGCAACTGGCGCGTGGTGCTGAGCTGGCACGTCGCCGAAACCCGTGAGAAAGCCCGCATCGAGGCCCGCGACGGCCTGATGCATTGGCACAACGAATATATCACCGGCACCCTGCAACGCCCCGGCTCCAAGCCGTTCAAGTCGCCGGACCAGGCGGTCGACCTCACCGCCTTCTCCGACGGCGCCGCCTCGGTGATCGGCACGCCTGACGATCTGATCGCGATGATCAAGAACGTCATCGACGTCAGCGGCGGCTTCGGCACCGTCATCGGCTTCGCCCACGACTGGGCCAATCCCGAGAACACTTTTCGAAGCTGGGACATGGTGGCCCGCTACGTGGTGCCGGAAATCAACGGCTACCTCGCCAGCATGCGCCGGTCGCAGCAGCACGTGATCGAAAACCGCGCCGTGTTCGACCGCGCCGGCGAGGCGATCATGGCCAAGATCATGGAAAACGAAACCGCCGCCGCGGCCCTGGCCATAACCCGCGGCAGCCGGTTCAGCGTGTCCGCCAGCAACTCGCCGGACTTCGAGAAGAAGCTGGCCAGCGACTGACGCCGTAGGCAGTAAGCAAGGTTGGGCTCCGCCCAAACCCGCCAAGGGGCCGTCGCCCCTTGGAACCCCCATACTTAAGTCAGGCCCACCGGGGGGCTGCCCCGGCGGGGTTTGGGGCAGAGCCCCATAGCTTTTTTGCCTACGGCGTTCAGG
>JANXRT010000157.1 GCA_025356735.1 Acetobacteraceae bacterium
ATCCGCCCGGAGGGCGCCACCGAGGTGCGCCAGGCAGCCACCGCCTTCAACCGCATGCAGGAGCGCATCCGCCGGTTCCTGACCCAGCGCACCGAGATGCTGGCCGGCGTTTCGCACGACCTGCGCACGCCGCTGACCCGGCTGCGGCTGGCGCTGGCGATGCTGCCGGCCGACCGGCGGCTAGCCCAGGATGTTTCGGAGATGACCGCGGACATCGACGAGATGGACCGGATGATCGGCGGCTACCTGGCCTTCGCGCGCGGCGAGGTCACAGAGCAGGCGCAGCCGGTGGATTTCTCCGCCCTGCTCGACGACATCGCCGCCGGTGCCAGGCGGGCCGGCGCGCACGTGGCGACCGAGGTGCCCCCCGGGCTGACGCTGAAGCTGCGCGCCGACGCGATGCGCCGCGCCGTCACCAACCTGGTCGACAACGCCCGCCGCCATGCGACCGAGGTGCGGATCGCGGCGACCGCGCCCGATGACCGGGCGGTGTATGTGACCGTGGACGACGACGGGCCGGGCATACCGCCGGACCGCCGCGAAAGCGTGTTCCGCCCGTTCGAGAGCGACCACGCCGGCGGCACCGGCTTGGGCCTGACCATCGCCCGCGACATCGTGCGCGCACATGGAGGAGAGATCTCGCTGGAGGAAAGCCCGATGGGTGGGCTCAGGGCACGGGTGCGCTTGCCTAAATGATGTGCCCCGGGGCGCTACCCCAATGCTTGAAGGCGGGGCGGGGTTTGGGGCAGAGCCCCATGCTTACTCCGCTGCCTCCGCCCCGACCGCCAGCTGCGAGATCGAAACGCCCTTGCCGCCGCCGCCACGATCCTTGAACGGGTCGGTATCGATCTCCTCCAGCTCGATCTCGCGGTTCAGCACCCGTTGCTTCCAGTTCTGGTGATCGGCCTCGGCGGCGTGGAATTCCGGCATCACCTCGGAGGCGAACATCTCCAGGCTTTCGCAGATATGCTCGTGCGTGTTGTTGCCGGCCTGGTTGAGCAGGATGATCTGATCGACGTTGGATTGCTGAAACCGGCGCAGCTTCTTGCGGATCGTCTCGGGCGACCCGATCAGCCCGCCGGACAGCGCCTTGCGCACGGCCTCGGGATTGGCCGCCTTCCACTTGAGATATTCATCCCACAGGCTGACCGAGCCCGGCTTGGCGCGCTCGCGCCCCTTGGACCCGCTGTAGTAGGCCAACGAGAACTGGAAGAACGTGACGCCATCAGCCCGACGCCGCGCTTCCTCGTCGGTCTCCGCGCACATGAAGTAGCTGACCATGGCGATGTTCGGGTTGGCCTGGTAGTCGGCCAGCTTGTCGAGCCGCTTGGTGAACGAATTGTAGTAGGCATGGACCCAGGCCTTCGCCATTTCGGCGCTGAGGAACTGGAAACCCAAAGCGCCGATGCCGCGCCGGCCGGCCATTTCTATGGTGTCCAACTGCGAGCACGCCACCCATAGCGGCGGATGCGGCTTCTGGATCGGCTTCGGCAACACCTGGCGCAGCGGGAACTTGAAATACGGGCCGTCGTATTCCCAGCCGCCATCCTTGAACATCGGCATGATGCACCGGATGGCATCCTCCCAGACTTCCCGCTTGTTCTCCATCTCGCGGTCGAACGGGCCAAGTTCGGTGATGCTGGCGCCCTCGCCCATGCCGAACTCGGCGCGGCCGTTGCTGACCAGGTCGAGGCAGGCGACCTTCTCGGCAACCCGCGCCGGGTGGTTCGAGGTCAGCTGGATGATGCCATGGCCGAGCCGGATGTTCCTGGTGCGCTGGCTGGCGGCAGCGAGGAACACCTCCGGCTGCGGCGAATGCGAGTATTCCTCCAGGAAGTGGTGCTCGACCTCCCAGGCGTAGTCGTAGCCGCAGCGGTCGGCAACCTCGATCTGGGTCAGCGCGTTCTGGTAAAGGTTGAGCTCGCTGTCGGGCTTCCACGGCCGGGGCAGCTGCAACTCGTAAAATACACCGAATTTCATCTTTCTTCCCTTTGGAACGCGGCACAAGTTTGATTGATTTCGCGCATCGGGCGTGCCAACCCATGGTGCGTTCGCGGAGCGCCTGCCGCGACCCCGAGGAAAGGCTAGACCCAAACCTGTCGATCCGGCAAACCCTGCGCTGATGCGCGGCCTGACCCCTCGATTGGCCCTGATCGCCTGCGTCCTGGCCGTCGGGTCGGGCGCACCGCGCACGGTTGAGGGCGCCGATCCGGTGCCCTACGCGGTGACGATCGCACCCTCGGGCAATCCGCCGCTCTACCAGGCGCTGAATGACGCCTCGAGCCTAAAATCGCTGCACGACGCCGCACCGGTCGGCGCCTTCGCGCTGGTCGCCCGTGCCCGGTCCGATGCCGCCCGCTTCACCCAGGCGCTGCACAGCTTCGGTTTCTACAAGGGCACGGTTCGGCTGACGATCGATGGACGCCCGCTCGATCAGGACGGCCTGACCGAAATGCTGGAGCAGGCGCCGGCCACGCCGCCGGCCGCGATCGCCGTCAGCGTCGATCCCGGGCCGCTGTTCCACCTTGGCCGGGTGACGATCACCGGCGACGTGCCGGCCGATCTGAAAACCCCAGCGCTGGCGCCCGGCGCACCCGCGGCGGCGGCCCCGGTGCTGGCTGAGCAGGCAAGGCTGCTGACCGATTTGCGCCGTCAGGGTTTCGCCCTGGCCAAGGTCGCCGAGCCGGTGGCCTATCTCCGCCCGGCCGACGACGCGCTCGATGTCACCTACGCCGTGGTCACCGGCCCGCGGGTGGACCTCGGCCCCATCCGCATCACCGGGCTGGACCGCGTCAACGAAAGCTTCGTGCGCAAACGCCTGCTGCTGCATCCGGGCGAGCGGTTCGACCCGGTGGCGATCGAGGCGGCCCGCCAGGATCTGGCCCAGCTCGGCCTGTTCGCCAGCGTCCGCACCCAGCTGGCGACGACGGCGGACGCCGACGGCCGGCTGCCGCTCGACATCGTGGTGGCCGAGCGCCCGGTCCATACGGTGCGTGCCGCGATCGGCTACTCGACCGACCTCGGTGCCGAGGTATCTGGATCGTGGCAACACCGCAACCTGTTCGGCAATGCCGAGAACCTGCTGCTCAGCGCCTCGTCCAATGCCGGCGGCACGGCCCAGCGGAGCCCCGGCTACTCGGTCGGCGGGCTGCTGACGCTGCCGGAGTTCGGCCATCGCGACCAGTCGCTGATCCTCGGCCTGACCGCTGCCAGCCAGGACTTCCAGGCCTACAGCCGGCGCGGGGTGCTGGCGACAATTCGGCTGGAACGACGCTTTCTCGACCATTGGCGCGGCAGCGTCGGCATCTCCGCCGAGCAGGAACACATCGTTCAAGAGGCGGTCGCCAGGGACTATACCCTGGTCGGCCTCCCGATCGAGGCGCGCTACGACGACAGCGACAATCTGCTCGACCCGACAAGCGGCGTCCGCGCCATCGCCCGCGTGACGCCGACGCAGTCGCTGGGCAAACCGTCCGCCACCTTCACGGTAACGGAGCTTTCCGGCTCGACCTATCTCGACGCCGGACGATTATGGGGCACGCAAGGCCGCAGCATCGTCGCGGTCCGCGGCCTGGTCGGCCAGAGCGTCGGCGCCACCCAGTTCCAGCTGCCGCCGGACCAGCGCTTCTACGCCGGCGGCAGCCAGACGGTGCGCGGCTACCGCTACCAGTCGGTCGGGCCGCGTTTCGCCGACAACAAGCCGCAGGGCGGCACCTCGATCGTCGCCGGCGGTGTCGAGCTGCGCCAGCGCTTCCTCGAAAGCTACGGCGTGGTGGCGTTCGTTGATGCCGGCGAGGTCAGCGCGGGGAAGGGGTCCGGCACCGGCAACCTCAGCATCGGCGCCGGGCTGGGCGCACGCTACTACACCGCGATCGGCCCGATCCGGCTGGATGTCGCCGTGCCGCTCAGCAAGCAGCCCGGCGGCGACAGCCTGGAACTCTATTTCGGCATCGGGCACGCGTTCTGATGGTTATCTTTCAACGCATCTTGAAATGGGCATCCGTCGTCGTCGGCACCGTGCTGCTGCTCGTGATCGTCGCAGTCGGCGGCATCCTGCTCGCCGCCAACACCGATAGCGGACGTGGCTACCTGGCCCGGACTGTCGCGTCCCTGACCGGCGGCACGGTTCAAGTCGCGGGCCTTTCCGGCGCCTTTCCCGCGGCACCCCGCATCGCCACGATCGAGGTCGCCGACTCCGCCGGCGTGTGGCTGCGCATCGAAAACCTCGAACTGGACTGGACGCTCTCGACGCTGCTGTCGCGAAAACTGTCGATCGCCGCCTTGCGCGCGACCCGGGTCGCGGTGCTGCGCCTGCCCGCCACCACGCCCGCGACTGCCGAGAGCAAGCCCTCGACGGGCGGCTTCAGCCTGCCGGTGAAGGTGCATGTCGAGGCCTTGCGCGTCGAGCGGCTGGAAATCTCCCGGCCGGTCGCCGGTTTCGCCGGCGTGTTCGCGCTCGACGGCACCGCCGACGTGCCGACGCTGGAATCCGCCACCGGCCGCGTGACCCTCAAACGCCTGGATGGCGAGGGCCTCTACCGGCTCGACGCGCACCAGGACAGCGCCGGGATGCACGCGATGCTTGCCGTGTCGGAACCCGATGCCGGTCTGATCGGCGGCCTGTCCGGATTGCAGGGCCCGATCCGGCTCGACGCCGCGATCGACGGTCCGCCGCCGGCCTTGGCGACCAAGCTCGAAGCCCAGGCCGGTACGCTCAGACTGTCCGGCCATGGTGAAGTAAACCTGACCGACTCGCACGCCGACCTGATCGTCTCCATCCCGGACCTGGCGCCCTTCGCGGCCCTCGCCGGCCAATACCTCGGCGGCAGCACCGAACTGCGGCTGCGGCCCGATTGGAGCCACCCAGCCATCCTGCTGGAAGCCGACGGTACGCTCGGCCTGACCCACGGTCCCGCCCCCTTGCCCGATCTGATCGGACCCAAGGCAACGCTGGGCCTGACGACGACCATCAGCGGCGGCAATATCGAAATATCGAGGTTCGACCTTGCTGGTCGCGCAGTGACCGCGTCAGCCAAGGGCGGCATCGCCGACAAAGTGATCAATGCCGACTGGACGCTCGGCCTGCCCAACCTCGCGGTGTTGCGCCCGACCTTGCAGGGCGAGCTCAACCTCGTTGGCCACGTCGCCGGTCCCACGGAAAACCTCGCTCTCCACGCCGACCTCAAGGGCCATGTCGCCGCACCCGAAATTCCCGGCGAAAAGCGCTCGGTCGGCGATTTTTCCGCCGTCGTCGATGCCGCCGGACTGCCGGCCTCGCCGTCGGGCCGCGTCACCGCCACCGGCGAGTTGGCTGGCGCTCCGATCCGGCTCGACATCTCGGGCGCCCGTAAGGACAACGCCCTGCATGTCGAGATCGCCGGCGCCGACTGGCGCAGCCTCCACGCCCAGGGCGCCTTCGACCTGCCGCAGGGCGCCACGATCCCGCTCGGCCGGCTTGACCTGAAGGTCGGGCGACTGGCTGACTTCCGCCCGTTCATCGGCCTCGACCTCGCCGGCGCCATAGCAGCCACCCTCGACAGCCAACCCAACGCCGCCCGGCTGACAGCCGAGGTGAAGGACGCCGCGGCGGCCGGCGCCAGCGTCGGCAACGCCAGGCTTGACACGGCCATCCCCGACCCCATGCATCCGGTGGCCGACCTTAGGCTCTCGGCACAAAACCTTCGCGTCCCGGGCGTGGCCGACCCGATCGGGATCGACTCCACCGCGCAGCTGGATGTCACCGCGAAAAAGGCAGAAATCCGCACCTTGGAGGCACGCTGGAAAACCGAAAGGGTACGCCTGCTCAACCCCACCCAGATCGCGTTCGGCGACATCAAGCGCCTCGACCACCTGCGCATCGGCCTCGGCACCGCCACCCTGGCGCTCGACGGCCAGATCCAGCCGACGCTCGACCTCACCGCCCAGCTTCGCGGCGTCACGCCCGACCTTGCCGCACCTTTCGTGCCCGGCTTGGCGATGGACGGAAGGCTCCAGGCCGACGCCAGGCTGACCGGCGAGCCGGCCCACCCATCCGGCACCATCCGCATCGAAGCCGACGGCCTGCACGCCCGCACCGGCCCCGCCCGCGCCCTGCCACCAGCCCGCATCATCGCCAACGCCGTGCTCAACGGCCGCGCAGCCAGGCTCGACACCAACCTCAACGCCGGCACGGCCCGGCTCGCCATCACCGGAACCGCGCCGCTCGATCCCGCCGGCGCTTTCGACCTGCGCGCCGAGGGCGGTACCAACCTGACACTGTTCGACCCGCTGATCGCCGCCGGCGGCCGGCGGGTGCGCGGCAACCTGGCGCTGGATGCCACGCTGCGCGGCACGCGCACCAAACCGGAATTCGGCGGCGTGCTGCGCGTGACCGGCGGCTCGGTGCAGGACTACGCGACCGGCGTGTCCCTCACCGATCTCACGGCAACCCTGCGCGCCGCCGGCGACACCATTCGAGTCGAGACCCTGTCCGCCCATGCCGGCCCCGGCACGATCGACATCGCCGGCAGCGTCGGCGCCCTCGCGCCCGGCATTCCGGTCGACATCACCCTGACCGCGCGCAACGCCCGCCCTGTCGCCTCCGACCAACTCACCGCAGCCATCGACGCCGACATCACGCTCCGCGGCCAGGCCGCCGGCAACCTCGACCTGGCTGGGAAGATCGGGATAAAAACGGCCGAAATCCGCATCCCCGAGCGCCTGCCGGCCAGCATCCCAGTGCTGAACGTCCGCAACGCCCCGACCCCCGGCGGGCGTGCGCCGCTCGCCGCTCCGGCCGCCACGCCGCCAACCTACTTCGCCCCCGCCAACATCCACCTCGCCCTCACCCTCGACGCCAGCCAGATCTATCTCCGCGGCCGGGGCATCGACGCCGAGCTTGGCGGGCGCGTCCACATCGCCGGCACCGCCGCCAACCCGGTGCCCGACGGCGCCTTCAAGATCCGCCGCGGCCAGTTCAGCATCGCCGGCCAGACCCTCAATTTCACCCGGGGCACCGTCGGCTTCGACGGCGGCGCGCTCACCGACCCCTCGCTCGACTTCCTGATTTCGCGCACCAGCGCGGGCGTCACCGCCAACCTCGCCATCGGCGGCTTCGCCAGCAACCCCAAGATCACCCTGTCCTCGACCCCCGACCAGCCGCAGGACGAGGTCCTGGCCCACCTCCTGCTCGGCAAAAGCTCGGCCGCCCTTGGCCCGCTCGAACTCGCCCAGATCGCCGCCGCCCTCGCCTCGCTCACCGGCGTCGCCCCCGGCATCGGCGATCCGCTCAACGACGTCCGCTCGCGCCTCGGCCTCGACCGCCTGTCGATCAGCAACAGCTCCGGCACCTCGACCCTGGAAGCCGGCCGCAACATCAGCCCCAACATCTATGTCGGCGCCCGCAAGTCGCTTAGCTCCGACGGCGCCCAGAGCGTGGTCCAGTACGATGTTGGCCGCGGCATCAAGCTGGAGGGCACCGTTGGCACCGGCACCGCGTCGGCCACCGGCGCCGACACCAGCCAGGGAACCGGCGTGAGCGTGATCTACGAGCACGACTACTGACCCGCGATCATTCGATAACTCTACTATGCCGGCCATCTGACGCGGCTTTCTCCGCTTCCGGTGCTCACGGACCCAAAGGTCCGCTCCGCTCCGGTTCTCGAAAGCCACGCCAGCTGACGCGGCCTAGCGAATTCTCGAACGATCGCTAGACTGGCACAAAGCAGGAACAAGACCCTATAAGCCTCAGCGCCGCAGGCAACAAAAGTAAGACTGCGTTTCGCCTCAACTCCCTTACCGGATGCGCTCCACGGCGCTACCGTGGCGGGGTTTGGGGCAGAGCCCCATCCTTCCTTACTCACCGGGACCCCACCAATGCCCGACACCAACCTGCCCACGCTATTCAAGCCGATCCACCAGCCCGCCAAACCGGTAACCCGCCGGCTCACGGTCGTGTCCGACTACCAACCCGCCGGCGACCAGCCCACCGCCATCCGCCAGCTCACCGGCGGCGTGGACAGTGGCGAGATCGACCAGGTGCTGCTCGGCGTCACCGGCTCGGGCAAGACCTTCACCATGGCCAAGGTGATCGAGGCGGTCCAGAAACCCACCCTGGTCTTGGCCCCCAACAAGACCCTCGCCGCGCAATTGTACGCCGAGATGAAGTCCTTCTTCCCCGACAACGCCGTCGAGTATTTCGTCAGCTACTACGACTACTACCAGCCCGAAGCGTACGTCCCCCGCTCCGACCTCTACATAGAAAAAGACGCGCAGATCAACGAGCAGATCGACCGCATGCGCCACGCCGCCACCCAGGCCCTGCTGGAGCGCAACGACGTCATCATCGTCGCCTCCGTCTCCTGCATCTACGGCATCGGCTCGGTCGAAACCTATTCCCGCATGGTCGTCAAACTCGAGGTCGGCGGCAAGATCGACCGCGACCGCCTGGCCAAGGGTCTGGTCGATCTGCAATACCGCCGCAACGACGTGGCCTTCGCCCGCGGCTCCTTCCGCCTCCGCGGCGAAGTCGTGGACATCTTCCCGAGCCAGTACGCCGACCGCGCCTGGCGCGTCAGCCTGTTCGGCGACGAGATCGAAAGCCTCCAGGAATTCGACCCCCTGACCGGCCACAAGACCGCCGACCTGCCGGAAATCACCATCTACGCCAACAGCCACTACGTCACCGCCCGCCCGACCCTCGCCCAGGCCATCGGCCGCATCAAGATCGAACTCAAGGAACGCCTCGCCGAATTGTCTGCCCAAGGCAGGCTGCTGGAGGTCGAGCGCCTCAACCAGCGCACTACCTTCGACATCGAGATGATGGAAACCACCGGCTCCTGCAAAGGCATCGAGAACTATTCCCGCTACCTTTCCGGCCGCAACCCCGGCGAGCCGCCGCCGACCCTGTTCGAATACCTCCCCGAAAACGCCCTCCTCGTCGTCGATGAAAGCCACGTCACCGTCCCCCAGATCGGCGGCATGTACAAGGGCGACTTCAACCGCAAATCCGTCCTCTCCGAGTTCGGCTTCCGCCTCCCCTCCTGCATCGACAACCGCCCCCTCAAATTCGAGGAGTGGGAGCGTTTCCGTCCCCAAACGGTCTTCGTTTCCGCGACCCCCGGCCCTTGGGAGCTGGAACGCACCGGCGGCAGCTTCTCCGAACAGGTCATCCGCCCCACCGGGTTGATCGACCCGGTAACCGAAATCCGCCCCGTCGAACACCAGGTGGACGACCTCCTGGCCGAGTGCCAAACCGTCGCCAAGCGCGGCGGCCGCGTCCTCGTCACCACTCTGACCAAACGCATGGCCGAGGACCTCACCGACTACATGACCGAAGCCGGCATCAAGGTCCGCTACCTCCACTCCGACATCGACACCCTCGAACGCATCGACATCATCCGCGACCTGCGACTTGGCGTGTTCGACGTCCTCATCGGCATCAACCTGCTGCGTGAGGGCCTCGACATCCCCGAATGCGAGCTCGTCGCCATCCTCGACGCCGACAAGGAAGGCTTCCTCCGCTCCGCCACCTCCCTCATCCAGACCATCGGCCGCGCCGCCCGCAACATCGACGGCCGCGTCATCCTCTACGCCGACACCATGACCAACAGCCTCCGCCGCGCCATCGAGGAAACCGACCGCCGCCGCAACCGCCAGCGGGAGTGGAACGAGGCCAACGGCATGACCCCTACCGGCATCCGCAAGCAGATCGGCCAGGCCATGCAGTCGGTGTTCGAGCAGGACTACGTCACCGTCTCCCCCGTCAAGGACGAAACCGCCCTCCAATTCGTCGGCAAGGATCTCAAATCCTCCATCGCCGAACTCGAAAAGCGCATGAGAGCCGCCGCCGCCGACCTCGAATTCGAAACCGCCGGCCGCATCCGAGACGAAATCCGCCGCCTCGAAGCCCTCGACCTCGGCCTCGCCCCACCCCCCAGCGCCACCCCGAGGAACAACAAGCGCGACTGGATGCCCGAACCCCTAGGCCCCGGCGGCGGCGGATACGACCCCAAGAAACGAAAAGGCTCCAGCCGGAGAAAGTAAGCATGGGCTCTCCCTCCGCGGGCATTCCAACTGTCCGAAGCCGGCCAGTCGGAACCTTCGCCCGCTACGCCCAAACCCGCCGGGGGTAGCACCCCCGGACCCGCATCCATAAGCCACTTCTCCCCATCCCCTTGTGGGCTACGGGAGTCACACATGTGCGGAATGAGCGAGGTTCCATCCTTCGGTCATTCCGTCGAGTTTGATCAATCCACGTGCGATGGTCTTGGGGCCTGCGGGTTTGTAGCCTTTGGAGGTATAGCCGGACCAACCACCGAGCCGGGCGACGATCCAGGCGAACCAGGCCAGGGTTGCGGGGTGGTGCGGGTTCTTGAGCAATGCGGTCCGACCTTCGAGTTTGGCGTTGAAAGCCTGCAGCATTGAAGTGTCCTCTGCGTCAACGGCATCGCTGATCGGCTGTCGCGTGCCGGCATCGCGCGCAATGACGATCTGCATGATGCGGACTGCGGCGATCAGCGCCGTGACAGCAAGCTTGACGAAGCGTCGTGCCTCGGTGACTTGGGACGTCTCGGCCTGGGCACCAGCACTTTTCAACGTCCGGAACACCTGCTCGATGGTCCAGCGTGCCTGATACCAGCGCACGATCTCGCGGGCCTGGGCGAGAGTGTCCACCGCATGGGTCGTCAGCAGGCACCAATGCACGCGCGCCGGGCCGCTCGCGTGGGTCTCGCCCGCGTCCACTTCGGCCACGTCGACGACGCGCAGGGTTACGGTCTGCGGCAGGCTGTGTGGCGCGCTGACCGGACGGGTCAGCGTCACGCAGCCCCAGCGCAGGGCGACGCTCGCCGTGCGCGCTGGTTGCGATCCGCGGGCGGGGACCGCAATCGTGTCGCGGTCCTGCTCGGGCCATGCGGCGCAGGTGGCAAACAGCCGTGACGATGTTGCCAAGGTGCGATCCTGTGCGGCGCGGCAGAGCAGATGCACCGTTGCCGGCCGCCGGGCGAACTGGTCGTAGATGTCGCTTTCCCGATCGCCGACGACGGTGACCATGGCGGCTTCAGCCAGCACCGCGGCGGCGGTCTCGGCCCCCGACAGCCAACGGCGGGACTCCTTGCGGTCGGGATCACGTAGCTTGTGGTCGGCCACCTTGCCGCCAGTGCGGTTGATCACCTGGGCACCAACAAGGCCGATCACGCCGTCATGGGCGGCATCAACCGCGATCACCGGATGCAGGAAAAGGCCGGGGTCACTGCCGTTGCCGCCGGCGCCAAAGCCGCGCTTGCTCGCAACATGGCTGGCAAAATGCAGTTCGGTGGTGTCCTGGATAGCAAGCACATGCCGCCCGGCCACGCGGCTGCCGGTTTGCCGGTTTGCCGGCCGGCATGGACCAGCATCTCCTCGGCACTGACTGCGGCGTTGTCGAGGAAGCGGCCGAACTGCACCGCCTCGTTGCGCGTCTCGGCCAAGGCATGCAGGCACATGGTGGGCGACTGCTGCATCGCCGAAAGCAGGCGTGCGCCAGTCCTGCGCAACCGCGCATCACCAAACCCACCAAGCTCAACGTCGCTCATGCCCGTCACCCTATCTTGACCGCAAGGGTGTTAGTGAATCGGAAAAACCACCGCGCCGCATCAGTGAAAAAGTCGATTCGCGAATGTGTGACCGCCGTAGCCCTTGTGGGAGGGGGCCGGGGGGAGGGGTGACACTCGGTGTCGCCGCAGGCCGCCACCGTCTTAGGCAACCGCCTGCACCTCCAACATGGCCCCATCGACTGCCTGTGCCGTGCCTGGGGTGATGCCGAAGAAATCCGTGCGGCCTATGTGCAGGCCGCCGCCGCGTTCCGCACCGTGCTACCGGACCTGTGCGATGAGTTGCCGCGCCTGCGCTCCCCCCTGC
>JANXRT010000234.1 GCA_025356735.1 Acetobacteraceae bacterium
CGCGGCCATCAGCATGACCAGCGCCAGGCCGCCGGAGATGATCACCGCCTGGCCAAGGTTGAGCATGTTGAGGCTGACCTGGCTGCGCACCGCGGCGCGCTCGTAGCGGGCCAGGGCCACGTCGTAGCGGGCCGCCTCGTGCGCCTCGTTGCCGAAGTATTTCACCGTCTCGTAGTTCAACAGGCTGTCGACCGACTTGTTCTGCGCCTCGGTGTCGCTGTCGTTCATGGCGCGGCGGATGCGCACCCGCTTGTTGGTGAAGGCCAGGGTGAAGGTCATGTAGGTGCTGACGGCTGCGAAGGTGACCAGGGCGAAACGCCAGTCGAACAGCACCCAAAGGATCGTGGTCACCATCAGCATCTCGATGATGGTCGGGATGATGTTGAAGATCGCCAGCCGCAGCACCGACTGGATGCCGATGGTGCCGCGCTCGATCGAGCGCGACAGGCCGCCGGTCTGCCGGTCCATGTGAAAGCGCAGCGACAGGCGGTGCAGGTGCTGGAACGTCTCCAGCGCGACGCGACGCGCCGAGCGCATCTGCACCGCGGCGAACACCGCGTCACGGAATTCGGCGAAGCCGGCGGAGGCGATACGCAGCAGGCCGTAGCCGACGATCAGCGCGATCGGGATGGCCAGGATGTCGGCGACCTGCCCGTTGGCCGACTTGGGTGCCAGGGCATCGACCGCGCGGCTATAGACGATCGGCACATAGACGGTGGCGACCTTGCTCGCGAGCAGGAACAGCATGGCGACGATGACGCGGAGCTTGGAATTGCGGTCGCCGCGCGGCCATAAGTACGGTACCAGCGAGCCGATCGTGGCCCAGGTCGGGCGCGCCGGGAAGCGGCGGGGCGGCGCATTGGAGAGGCTGGCGGGGATGGCGGCGGTGGACGCGGCTTGTGGGGAAGAAGAAGATCGCATTCCGCGCATGTGGCACGTCGGCCATCAATTTGAAAGGCGAGCGGTTGCCTGATCCCGATGGCTTGGGCTTTCTCCGCCATGTCGCGGCGTGCAACAACGCCAGGCTGCCGGGCGGGCGCACGGCGCTTCTCATCGGCGAGGCGGTGGTCGGGTGGCTGGCGGCCGACGTGGCCGCGGCGTTGATCGGCCTTCCAGGGATCGCCGCGACGGCGGACGGAATGCGGCTACGGGATGGGGGCGCCCTGGTTGGCATCGCGCGTGCCCTGTCGGCGAAGGGGATGGTGCGCTGGCGCGGCGAGGATTTCGACGTGCGCGCCGTGCCGAGCGGCGCGGTGCTGGGACGGATCGACCGTGGCGGCTTGCCGGTGCTCGGCATCGCGGCCGAGGGGGTACACGTCAACGGGCTGGTGGAGCGCGCCGACGGGCTGCATCTATGGGTGGGGCGGCGGGCGCGCGACAAGGCACTCGATCCCGGCAAGCTCGACCACATCGTCGCCGGCGGCATTCCCGCCGGGCTGAGCCCGGTCGAGACGTTGGTCAAGGAGGCCGCCGAGGAGGCCGCCATTCCACCGGAGCTCGCCGGCACCGCGCGGCCGGTCGGCATGATCTCCTATGCCATGGAGCGGCCGGAGGGGCTCCGGCGCGATCGGCTTCACTGCTTCGATCTGCTGTTGCCGGCCGGTTTCGAGCCGCGCCCGAACGATGGCGAAGTCGAAGCGTTCGAGCTGTGGCCGATGGCGCGCGCCGTGGCCACGGTGCGCGACACCGACGGCTTCAAGTTCAATGTCAACCTGGTGCTGATCGATCTCTTTCTGCGCACCAGGGCGGTTGCCGGCGCCGAGGCCGAGGGCCTGCGCCAGGCGATGAAGGCGCTCAACCTTCCGGAGGAGCCACGATGATCGGGATATCCCGCGCCTCCGGCTGATCGCCGGTGCCCGGTGCCGCGGCAGGAGCGCCGGACGCGCCATTGTCCAGCACCGGGCGCTCGGCCCGTGGCTCACGCCGCTGGCGGATGCGAGGCTCCGGCCGCGCGACGATGGGCGCTTCAGACGCCGCCTCGGCGGCTGCCTGGGGCACCGCCTGCGGTTGCGCTTCCGCTTCCACTTGGGCTTCCATCCGACGTTGGGCTTCCATGCGCGGTTCCGGCCTGGGCTCGATGCGTGGCTCCGGACGCGGCTCGGGACGGGGTTCCGGCCGATGTTCGGAACGCTGTTCGAAGCGCGGTTCCGGACGCGGCTCGTTGCGGGCCTCGATCCGCTGCTCGTTGCCGTTTTCGGCCTCGTCGCCATCTGCGGAGAAGTTCTGGCCGAAAGAGCTCTGGTTGCCGTTCTGGCCGTTCTGGCCGGCATAGTCGCCATCGTTCTGGAACCGTCGCGGGCCGCCATGCTGCGGGCCGGCTTGACCATTGTGCTGGCCATTCTGCTGCTGGCCGTTCTGCTGGCCCTGCTGCACCGCTTGGTTCATCGCGTTGAGAATACGGAAGTAATGCTCGGCGTGCTGGAAGTAGCCCTCCGCCATCACCCGGTCGCCGCCGCTGGTCGCATCGCGGCCCATCTGCAGGTACTTCTCGAACAGCTGCTGCGACGTGCCGCGAACCCGCACGTCGGGCCCGCTGCTATCGAAGACGTGGTTGCGATTGAGCGGCACGTTGCCGCTTTGGTGGCGTATCGGCGCGCCACCGCCGCCATTGCCGCCGCCGCCAGGCCGGTGATTGCGTCCACGCATGCGTTTTATGTTCATTCTGTTGCCGTCGCGCTTTCCTGTTGATGGTGCGGCCGGGAAACCGCCGGAGCGCCCATGCGCTCCGATCGTAGTTCAGGCCAGCCGCAGAGGGCTTTGACCTGAAGGTTGGGTTCGCGGCCAAGCATCCATTCCGAGATATCTGGCCGTCGTCGTTGCTGCGAGCGAGCATCCGCCCCGCCAAGGCGCCCTGATGGGCGGTATGACAGGTGTGATGGCGGACCTTGCGCCTGGGAAGCCGCCCTGCGGACTCCCTTTCAAATCCAAGGCTACTAGACCTGGGCGCAACTGCCAAACGGTTTCTTCGCTAGTCGCATCTTGCGCGCAACACGATCGCGCGTGCGATCCCGGAAAGATCGGCGCGGGTGCTCCAGGCGAGCCCGTTCGCCGCCGCCATTCGGCCGACATCCTCGGCCTGCCCGGCGCCAAGCTCCATCACCGCGATGCCGTCCGGGGCCATCAGCCGGGGCAGAACCGCCATCAGGATGCGATAGGCGGCCAACCCGTCGCTGCCGCCGTCCAGCGCGCCGGCCGGCTCGTGCAGCGCCACCTCGGGCATCAGGTCGGCCAGATCGGCGGTGCGGACGTAGGGCGGGTTGGACAGCACGACGTCGAAGACACCGGCGATCGGCGCCGCCCAATCGGCGCAGGCGAAGGCGGAGCGGTGCGCCAGATCGAGCGTCCGCGCGTTGGAAGCGGCCAGAGCGGCCGCTGCGGGCAGACGGTCGATGCCGACCCCGAACGCCGCCGGAAACTCGGTCAGGGCCGCCAGCAGCAGGCAGCCGGTGCCGGTGCCGAGGTCAAGTATGCGCGCCACCCGCCCAGCCTCGGGAACCTCCGCCATCGCGGCCTCGATCAGCGTCTCGGAGTCGGCCCTCGGTACCAGGGTCACGCCGGAGACCGCGAACTCCAGGCTCCAGAACTCCTGGCGGCCCCGGATGATCGCCATCGGCTCGCGTGCGGCGCGGCGGGCGACGAGCGCTTGAAAGGGCTCGGCCGGAACCGACGGCCGCTCGCGCAGCAGCTCGGCCGAGGTCACGCCCAACGCGTGGGCCAGCAGCAGCCGGGCCTCGAGCCTCGGATTCTCGATACCGGCGTGCTTCAGCGCATCGGCGCCGAGCGTCAGGGCCTGCTCGAAGATCAACCGGAGCCCTACTCCGACGCGGCCAGGCGGGCGGCCTGGTCCTCGGCGGTGAGCGCGTCGATGAATTCGTCCAGGTCGCCCTGAACGACGCGGTCCAGCTTGTAGACGGTCAGGTTGATGCGGTGGTCGGAGACGCGGCCCTGGGGGAAGTTGTAGGTTCGGATGCGCTCGGAGCGGTCGCCGGTGCCGACCTGGGACTTGCGGTCGGCTGAGCGCGTGGCGTGCAGGCTGGCGCGCTGTTGTTCATACAGCCGGGCGCGAAGAATCTTCATCGCCTTGGCGCGGTTCTTGTGCTGGCTGCGCTCCTCCTGCATCGCGACCACGATGCCGGACGGGATGTGGGTGATGCGGACGGCGCTTTCGGTCTTGTTGACGTGCTGGCCGCCGGCGCCCGATGCGCGATAGACGTCGATGCGCAGATCGGCCTCGTTGACCTCGACATCGACCTCCTCCGCCTCGGGCAGCACCGCCACGGTGACGGTCGAGGTGTGGATGCGGCCCTGACTTTCGGTGGTTGGCACGCGCTGCACGCGGTGCACGCCGGATTCGTATTTCAGCCGGGCGAAGACGTTGCGGCCGGTGATTTCGGCGATGCCTTCCTTTAGGCTGCCGAGGCCGTTCTCGCCGAATTCCAGGACCTCGACCCGCCAGCCCTGCGCCTCGGCGTATTTCTGGTACATCGAAAAAAGCTCGGCGGCGAACAGCCCGGCCTCGTCGCCGCCGGCGGCCGGGCGGATTTCCAAGATGGCGGAGCGCGCGTCGGCCTCGTCGCGGGGCAGCAGAGAAAGGCGGATCTCGTGTTCGAGGGTGGGGATGCGGTCCTTCAGGTCGAACAACTCGGCCTCGGCCAGTTCCTTCATGTCGGGATCGGCGAGCATGGTTTCGGCTTCGGCGCGGGCCTGCTCGGCGCTTCGCAGCTCGCCGATGCGCACCACCACGGGTTCGATGTCGGACAGCTCGCGCGAGGCGCGGACATAGGCCTCGCCCTGGATGCCCTCGGTGAGCAGCGAGCGTAGTTCCTCGGCGCGCGCCGCGATGCGGTCGAGCTTGCTGGCGAGGCTCATGTCAGCCTTGAGGCGACTTCCGCCAGTGGGACGGCAACCTGTGCGCCGGTTGCCAGGTCTTTTACCTGAACGATACCGGCGGCGATGTCGTCGGCGCCGAGCAGGATGGCCGACTTGGCACCCATCCGGTTGGCGCGTTCCAGCCGGCGCTTGAGGTTGCCTCGGTACGAGACTTCCGCACGGATGCCGGCGCCGCGCAGAGACTGAAGCAAGCCGATGGCGGCGGCTTCGGCTTCGTCGCCAATCGGGATGACGGCGATGCTAGGCGGCGCGGCGGGCGCCTGGTCGAGCAGCATGGACAGCCGCTCGATCCCCGCGGCCCAACCGACTGCGGGGGTTGGCGGTCCGCCCATCTCGGCGACCAGGCCGTCATAGCGGCCGCCGGCCAGCACGGTGCCCTGGGCGCCGAGGGCCTTGGTCACGAACTCGAACGCCGTGTGGCCGTAGTAGTCCAGACCGCGCACGATGCGGGGATTCTCGGTAAAGGGCACGCCAAACTGCGTCAGATGGCGCTTCAGCCCAGCATAGAAGGTGGCCGCTTGTTCGGTCAGGAACGGCATTATCGTCGGTGCGCCGGCGACGATGCGGCGGTCGCCCTCGTCCTTGCTGTCGAGGATGCGCATCGGGTTACGCTCCAGTCGGCTGAGGCTTTCGGCCGACAGCTTGTCGCGGTGCGCGGAGAGATACTCGACCAGCGCCTCGCGGTAGGCATCACGGCTTTCGCGGTCGCCCAGTGTGTTAATCTCGAGCACGGTGTTGGCGGCAACGCCGAGTGCGACAAGGATGTCCCAGCCGCAGGCGATGACCTCGGCGTCGGCCAGTGGCTCGGACGGGCCGATCAGTTCCAGCCCGATCTGGTGGAACTGGCGGTATCTTCCCTTTTGCGGCCGCTCGTAGCGGAACATCGGGCCGGCGTAGAATATCTTCTGCGGCAGCGACTGGGTCAGGCCGTTGGTCACCAGGGCGCGGCAGACGCCGGCAGTGCCTTCCGGGCGCAGGGTGAGGCTGTCGCCGCCGCGGTCCTCGAAGGTGTACATCTCCTTGGTCACGACGTCGGAGGTTTCGCCGAGAGTGCGCGAGAACACACGGGTGTCCTCGAACACCGGCGTGCTCCACTCGTCGAAGCCGTAGCTGGCGGCGATACGGCGCGCGGTGTCGATCACATAGCTATGGCGCCGGTGGTCCTCGCCAATAATATCCCGGGTGCCCCGGACAGGCTGCAAGTCGGCCAATTGGAGAAATGATCCTTAACGGATGCGCTCCCGGGCGCTTCCCGGGCGGGGTGTGGGGCAGCGCCCCATGCTTGCTGTTACTCAGCCGCCATCTTCGCCGCGGCTTTTTCCGCATCGATGCCGGCCTGGATCAGTGCCGCCTTGGCTTCGACCAGCTGAACAATATGCTCGACCATGTCGCCGCCATCCATGGTGTGGTCGGTCTTGCCGGCGGCGTAGACCATGTGGCGGCCGTTGCCGCCGCCGGTGACGCCGATGTCGGTCATCAGCGCCTCGCCGGGACCGTTGACCACGCAGCCGATGATCGACAGCGTCAGCGGCGTCTCGATATGGGCCAGCCGTTCTTCCAGCGTCTGCACCGTCTGGATGACGTTGAAGCCCTGGCGGGCGCAGGATGGGCAGGAGATCACCTTGACCCCGCGGTTGCGGATGCCGAGGCCCTTGAGCAGGTCCCAGCCGACGCGGACCTCCTCCTCCGGCTCGTCCGACAGCGACACGCGCAGGGTGTCGCCGATCCCCGCCCAGAGCAGCGAACCGAGGCCGATCGCCGATTTCACGGTGCCCATGCGGCGGCCGCCGGCCTCGGTGATGCCGATATGCAGCGGGTGGTCGCAGACCTCGGCCAGCTGCTGGTAGGCGGCGACGGCCATGAACACGTCCGACGCCTTGACGCTGATCTTGAACTCGTGGAAGTCGTTGTCCTGCAGGATCTTGGCGTGTTCCAAGGCGCTTTCGACCAGCGCCTCGGGGTTCGGCTCGCCGTATTTCTCCAGCAGGTGGCGTTCCAGCGAGCCGGCGTTGACGCCGATGCGCATCGAGCAGTTGTGGTCGCGCGCCGCCTTAATGACCTCGCGCACCCGCTCCGGGCTGCCGATGTTGCCGGGGTTGATGCGCAGGCAGGCGGCGCCGCTCTGGGCCGCCTCGATCGCCCTTTTGTAGTGGAAATGGATGTCGGCGACGACCGGCACCTCGACCTGGCGGACAATGTCCTTGAGCGCCAAGGCGCTTTCCTGGTCGGGGCAGGACACCCGCACGATATCGACGCCGCAGGCCTCGGCGCGGCGGATCTGGGCCACGGTGCCGGCGACATCGGTGGTCAGGGTCGTGGTCATGGTCTGCACGGTGATCGGCGCGCCGCCGCCGACCGGCACCCGGCCGACATGGATCTGGCGCGAGACCCGTCGATCGATCTGCTGGTAGGGGCGATAGTTCATGTCGGGCTCTCCGGTTCGGTCCGTCGCATCCCTATTTAAGGCGCCGGCGCAATTGGCGCTAGTTGGGGGAATGAGGGGCCGCCGCCGACAGCCGGCCGTCGCGCACCGCGTCGGGTTCGAGCGGCAGGTCGCGCCGCACCGCGCCGAAGCCGGCGAGCGAGACCACCTGCACCCCGTCCAGCACCACATCGGTGCCGGGTGCGTTGCCGGTGGTGAGCAGCAGCCCGGTCCGTGCCGGTACCGGCCAGCTGTCGCCCGGATGCAGCACGCGATTGAGCACGACTTGGCCGTTCCTCTCGCGCACCTGCACCCAGGCGTCGGCGCGGGCGCGCAGCAGCAGGCGCGGCGCGTCGGCTTGGGCGGCCGGGCCGGTGGTCGTCAGGGCCAGGCCGGCGGCGGGTGGGGCCAGCGTCGGCACCGGCGGCAACGGCATGGCGGCGGCAGCCGAGGTCGGCGATACGCTCGGCATTTCGGGACCGGCTTCCTCCTCGGCAGCCAGATTTGTCTCCGGCGGCGGCGTGGGCTGTGCGGCGGCTTGCATCGGAACCGCCTGCTCGGCCAGCGGCGCCAGCCGGGCGGGGATCGCGGGCGGAACCTCGGCCGGCAGGCGTCCCTCGCCCGACAGCCGGTACCAGGCGGCATAGGTGCCGACGACCATGACCAAGGCGAGCAGCAAGACCGCGCCGCCCGGCAGGCCGCGCTCCGCCATCGGCACGGGGAAGGTCAGCCGTGTCCGGGCGGCGACGTTGCCGGTGTCGGCCTTGAACCGGGCGCACAGCGCATCGGCGTCGAGGCCGAGGCCACGGGCGTAGCTGCGCAGGAAGGCCAACGCGTAGGCCTTGCCGGGAAAGGCTTCCGCCCGCCCGTCCTCCAGCGCCTCAAGATAGGGCAGGCGGATGCGCAGCCCGGCCGCGCAATCGGCGAGCGGCCAGCCCAGCCGTTCCCGGGCGGCGCGCAATTCCCCGCCTATGTCCACGGCGGCGCCGGAGTTGCCATCAAGCCGGGTGTCGGCCTGGCGGGGAAAGGCGGCGCGGCGGGTCGTTACCATTCGGGTCCGGCTTTCTGCCAGTCGCGGCGTGTGCGGTTGCAGCTTCGAGGAAAATGCGACGCTCAGGCCCCGATACAATACTTCGATGTCCTCAATACCATGCGCCGATACAAGCCTGATGAGCCGGTACGATCACGCCAGAATGCGGCACTTAGCTCATCCGGTTCGGATTGCCAACAACTCACGTGATAGCCGCCAGACTGCATCGCTTTTTGCGTGAAGTCGAATGAAAATTGAATGAACCAGAGTGAACGCGGTAGGCAGGAAGCCTAGGGCTTCGCGCGGTGCTGCCTAAAGCGGCAAGCCATGCTCGCGCGCCCAGGCGACAATCGGGTCGCGCAGACTGGCGGCGCCGGCGGCGTTGCGGCGGATCGAGGCCAACACCGGCCGGAACGCGCCAAGGTCGAGCCGTGCCAGCATCGCCTTGACCGGCAGCAGGCTGGGCCCCGGCATCGACAGCGAGGTCAGGCCGAGGCCGACCAGGACGACCGCCTCCAGCGGCCGGGACGCG